>JAISRS010000027.1 GCA_031273485.1 Prevotellaceae bacterium | reverse complement strand
GTGAAACTACGACGTACATCCTTGGTGGACGCAATATGTAGAGACGTGGCGCGTCCCGTTTCTACGCGCCCCGTTTCTACATGAAGTTTTTTTTCGCGGCAATATCCTTCACTTTTCTTATAAGCCATTGTTGTTTAGCGAGTAAGAGGTGAAGGTAGACTTCTGAAAACCTTCACTTTTGCCCATATCCTTCACTTTTCACAGTAAAAAGTGAAGGATATGGATAAAAAGTGAAGGATATTTACAGCCTACCTTCACCTCTTATTGATTGTATCATAGAATATTACAGAAAAAGTGAAGGATATTGGCGCGAAAAAAAAATGCTGGGTAAGGAAAGAAGACAATCCAGATATTGTAATCATGAGCTCTATTTGCATGTACAGAATATCAGTTGATTACGAATTTAGCTGAACTATAAAGCATCCATTTGCTGGGATTTATTGCATGTGGGAAACTTTAGTTAATATATCCATTTTTTCTTCTATCAACCGGTGGTATTTTTCCTTCAAATCTTCATTTAAAAACGACAAATGTATAAATGCCGACCATTGCAGGATGATTTTATTGAATTTGGTGAAAATGTGTTCTGCCACCTTTTTATCCAAACCGGACTGAATAAATGCTTTCTCAAAATCGCTCCGGTGCAACTTGTTTTTCTTTCCGTTCAGCGTCAAAGCCAGCTCCTCCTTGTCGTCCGGTATGACTAATGCCGTCGATAGCATATCGTAAGCCGGTGTCAAAATAGCTTGCCCTTTTGTCGTGCTGTACAGGGAAAAGTTTTTCAGGTGCATATCGGCATTTCCGCTCAGCCAGCAAAAAAGCACCTGTTCCCAAAAGTTTGCCAAATCAAGATTGGGAACATGCGAAAATTTCAGTATCAACCTGGCTATTTGTTCATAAGAGCCTTTGTACTTGTATTCGGTCAGCCGTTCGGACAGTTGGCACATATCTTCCATGGGACGTTTATTGCCCGCACTGTCACGGTCGATGCGTTTGGTGATATAGCAAAGTTCGCCGTCTGCAAAACGAATCAGGGAATGAGGCACTGTTTTTATTCCGGCAATTTCAGCCAGATGCATCGTCAGGTCTTCTATTTCGGGAAGATTCGGATACAAATCCGTTTGTGGTTTCAGGATGTAGCGTCCCCACAAACCGACAATCGTAAATCGTTTGGGAACACCTTTTTCCTTTCCATCCAAATCCAGCGACAGTTTAGGTTGCACGCCGGTAACGGTCGTTTGGCTTCGGATTACCTGTTCCGCCAGCTCCGCCAAGTGTTCGCGAGTGTAAGGCAATACAGGCGGAACGGGAGAACCAAAGATTTTTTTGGAACACGCCGGGTGAAAATCCGCTTGCCCTTCCAACAATTCCTGATAACAAAATAAACATCTGTTCATGGCATTTCATTTTCTATGGGGATAATACTTACGGCGCCGATACAATCTTTGCAACAAGCCAATAATAAGGACATCCTGTCTCGCTGATTGATTTTCCAACTGCGCCCGGCAATATCCAGCAGCCAACCTTCGGGTATCAAACCATCGAAAAACGGGAAAAGCATTTTGTCCCGGTAAGGCGTTTCCGTTAGCGGCATGGTAAGGCTGACAGCTTCCGCATCATCCATTTCAAGATACCGGCAGTCATATAGAAACATGTAGCCGTTTTCATCTTCGGTCAATATTCCCGCCAATTGTTTGTGCATATACACTTTTGCCTGTTTCATACCTCCAATGTGCTTTTATCCATGCGAACAGGCGCCAACTCCGACCCGAAAAGGCTTAACACCTGATTGACTTTATCCATCCGCAGGCTTCGTTTACCCTGTTCCAATTCACGGACAAAGCGAAGTCCTACGCCCGACTTTTCCGATAAATCGACTTGCGTCAGTCGGTATTGTTTGCGCATTTGTTTTACGTATTCCTGCAACTTCATGATTATACCTTTTTTGGTGCAAATATAGTGAATATTTTGAATGTGCACCTAATCGGGTATAAAAACAAATGGTTGCTTGATTTTATACCCGATAGGATACATGCGATTCATCCCGCTCTATGCTTCAATCGTATGTAATTACTAATAAAACAGTTTGTTACGTGAAATATTCGTATTCTAAAAGGGTTCGTAAGCATGTCCTGTTTTGCACCACAGGTAAATCGTTCATGTCGAATTTACCTGTCTAATTGCCCGATTTGCCTTTGTGATTTGCCCGATTTTCCAACTGTTATTGCAAGATATTGACCCTGCTTTTGTATCGTTGTTCAAACGTTCAAAACACGAATAATGCGTTTTCATTATTTGAACTTTGAACCTAATCTAATAAAATGTAACTACTCAGGTACTTTATATAAATATAAACACCGGATAATCAATTATATATCATATCAAGAAAAATCAGTCATATTTGAGCGTTTATTTTATTCGACTTACAGTCGACGCTCCGGCGAATTTTATTCGTATGAATAGTGGATTGGAAATCCATAGCCACTTATTTATAAATCAGATGTAATACATATACCTTTCATTCATCGGATCTATATTGCCTAAATTTTTAATCTTTGTTTTATCATACGGAGTCTCTTGATAAACAAAGTAATTCAGCCAGTTATTAAACAACAGATTCCCGTGTCCCGACCAGCGCACTACCGGGGAATTTCCCGGATTGTCGTTTTTGTAGTAGTTGAGGGGAATCTTTATGGGTAACCCTTTTTCCAAATCCCGCGCATACTCGTTATGGAGTGTATATGGCGCGTATTCGGAATGGCCTGTTAAATAGAATTCGCGGCCGCCCCGAGACGCGACGATTCCTACTCCCGAATCATCCGACTCCGATAGTATCTTCAATTCGCCACGACGAAGGATGTCTTCTCTTGTAACAGTCGTATGGCGGCTATGAGGAATATAAAACTCGTCGTCAAAGCCTCTGAACAAGGGGAATTTCTTGTCGTGAGCGGTATGTTTGAATACCCCGAACATCTTGTCGGGCAGCGGATGTTTTTTCACGCCATAAAAATGATACATGGCGGCTTGCGCAGCCCAGCAGATATACAATGTTGAAGTGACGTGAATACGCGCCCAATCGAATATTGCAGATATTTCGGGCCAGTAGCTCACATCTTCAAACTCATACAGTTCCACCGGCGCTCCTGTGATTATCATACCGTCATAATAATCATTCTTCACCTCGCTGAAGTTCTTGTAAAACATTTCAAGATGTTTTTCCGAGGTATTTTTAGATGTATGCGTTTCCAGTTTCAGAAAATCGACTTCCACCTGTAACGGATTGTTTGACAGTAATCTTATCAAGTCTGTCTCCGTCATTATCTTTATTGGCATAAGATTTAGAATAAGCATACGTAAAGGGCGTATATCCTGCTCGTTAGCTCTGAGCTGATTCATTACAAAGATATTTTCCTTCTTCAAAATCTCTATTGCCGGAAGATTATTAGGTATATTTACAGGCATCTTTTATCGCTTTTATAAAACAAGTATGCAAAGTTATCATTTAGTTATGAGTTATAGGTTATGAGCTATGATTTTTTTAAGTTATACCGGAAGTTCAAGGTGATGCAAGCAGAATCGGATTGAGCAAACAGCAAAGACGATTGAATTATTTTCAACGTGAAAAATAGCGGTTTTTTTGTGCCGGCATTCTCTGAATTGAGAAATTTAGCCCGAAGAACAAAAGAAAGATGTGTTTGTTTTATATTGTCGGGCAAGGCGTCAGACAATTAAAGACAGGCCGGAAAGCTGTTTCATTTTTCTACGAATATATTTTTTATGGGAACAACGCCTGTTATGTCTTTATCCGTTTTTAGTCTGGTTTTTCTCTTTGCCTGGCTCGCTATTATCGTTTCACAAAAGAAAAAATCAGCCGGAAAACAACCCTGAAAATTTGAACGGGCAAAATTCAAACAGTTTTTAACAATATGGAATTTAAGAGAATTACATCATATCAGGCTAAAGAAAAGCTTTCAAACCCTGATACAGTATTGTTGGATATCAGAGACGCAGAAAACTTCCACAATGGACATGTGAAGGGTGCAATACATTTTACGCAAGAGGGTTTGCCGGCATTCCTTGCGGAAACAGACAGGGCTTTGCCCATTTTAGTCATGTGCTATCACGGAAATAGCAGCCAGGTGGTAGCGCAGTTTCTGACAGAGCAGGGATTTACCGATGTCTATAGCGTTGACGGCGGGTATGAAGAATGGAAATAGGCTTTTTGTATTGGCTTCAAAATCCGGTAAAATTCAATCCCGTCTTTGTCATCGGCAGAAAAATCCTGTATTGTTAAGTTAATACAGGCGATTCGTTATTGAATTTTAACGCAAGCAGATACGGATATATTATTGCTATTCACTGCCGGACATTTTGCAGGAACGCTTACGGCGCTTTTCCCCGTCGTTGGGGAAATACTGGTGTTTTTTTGATTTCCCGATTAAATTCTTTGTAGAAATCGTCTGTAATACAGAAAATTTCGATAATTTTGTTGCAGGTAAAAATACTCGTAATATCGCTATTAACTGTTTGAATTTAAGTTATAAAAACAGTGAAATTATTGATTTTACCCGGTTTCTCATGTTTTTACTGATCCTTATCCCGAACTCAGGTTAATATTTCACAATTCGCAGGGCAATACATTTTATTGCCGTATATGGAAGAATTGTATCCTGATTTGGGGAATATGGCGGTGCATGGGAGGAAGTTTGGATTTCAAATATGTAAAAAAGTATATACTCTATGATAATTAACATTGAGCAGAAAGTAGAAACCTGGAAAAACAAATTACTTGATTTGGGCAAACGGAATCGCTTATTGAATTACCGGGAAACCAAGCGTTCGGATTTAAGCATTTCAACGCCTGACTGTATTACACTTTGGAACTCTTTTGTCAAAAACGAAAAGCCGTTGGAATTTCCATATTATGACGAGTACTCGATAGAACTTGAGTCTTATGCTGTACAAACTAATCAGAGTATCAAGGAAATGCAGAAAACCTTGAGGAATTTGAGAGACAAGGCGAAACTTGCGAAAGAAGAACAGGGTGTAAATATCCTGTATTTATCATTCGGTTTTTTGAAATGGTCCGAACCGGCAGACCCTGACTGTTTTTTTTATTCGCCTGTTATTCTTGTACCTGTAATTTTAACCGTTGAATCCATTACCTCTCCATATATTCTATCACTTCACGAAGATGAAATTGTTGTAAATCCAACACTCTGTCATAAACTGGACAGTGATTTTGGTATTACTCTGCCTGATTTTGATGATGAAGTTGATATGGAACAGTATTTTGAGAGTATAAGAAAACTTGTAGCAAACAACAAATGGGAGGTCAATTCCGATGTCGGTTTGAGTTTGCTGTCGTTTCTGAAAATCAATATGTACAATGACTTGGTTCGGCATAAAGACACTATTAAGCAGAATGCGATTGTTAGAACGATAAGCGGCGACGCAAGCGCTTGTGTTGGAATACCGGAAGAAATTATCGATTTCGATTTTGACAAAAATTTGAAACCCACGCAGATATTTCAAGTTGTTGATGCAGATTCGAGCCAGCAGGATGCAATTCTTTGCGCCAAAAAGGGTATCAGTTTTGTTTTGCAGGGACCTCCCGGTACGGGCAAAAGCCAAACCATTACAAATATTATTTCGGAATGTCTTGCCGAAGGCAAAAAAGTATTGTTTGTTTCCGAAAAAATGGCCGCTCTTGAAGTTGTACATAAAAGATTGACGAATGCCGGACTTGCCGATTTTTGCCTGATTTTGCATGGTCATAAAGCCAACAAGCGAGTTCTTCTCGAACAACTTGGAAATGTTCTGAAAAAGGCGGAAAATAAAGTCAAGTTGAGAGACGAGGCATATCAAAAACTTGACGCCTTGCAAGCAGACAAGGAAAAACTGAACGACTATGCTCATCAACTTGTTGTTAAAATTTTACCTTTGGATAAATCCATTTTTGAGGCAAACGGCATTCTTTCGCATCTGACTCCATATAAAGAAGTTATTTTTTCGGTAGAAAATATTGGCGGAATCACAAAAGAGCAGTATAACAGACAAATAACTCTATTGACTCAATTTTCAGGAACGATTGGGAAAATGAGTGAAGATTACAGTCACAATCCGTGGAATGGCGCTAATGTTGCTTTTGTTTCAAATGAGTTACGACATTCTGTAGGGGCGAAATTCACAGCGCTTGTTCCAAAAACGGTTAGTACTGCCAATCGACTTCCGGCAATATACGAAGATTTGTCATTGGAATGGGGAACCTCGTATACTGCGTTACACAATTTAATTCCAGTTCTTTATATTGCAAAGCAGTCGCCGCTTGTTCCATTCTCGTGGATTACAGGTGGTGAAATAACGCCTTTGTTTGATGAAATTTCCGAGTGCGAAGTGTGGAAAACGCAGTTTTTTGAAATGCAAAACAAGCTTGCAAATCAGTATCAAATCATTTTAGCAAACGACAATTCGATAAATAATTTAGATGCAAAAATTCTTGCAAATACAAACACTATAGAAGACGCCAAAGCAAATGTGAAATCGTTCATTTCCAAAATTCCTTATTCTAAATGGGATTTGGCGGACGCCCGTCTGTTCCGTCTTTTTAATGAAACAAAAGAAAAATCGGATAAACTGAACAAATTGCGGGGAGATATCTTGTCTCAATTTGAAAACGGCATTTTCGACATTGATTTTAACGGCATTTACAATCGTTACAAAATCGACTATACTTCGTTTTTCAAAATTTTCAAAAAAAATTACCGGAACGACAAAAGATCAATTCGGGTAAATTACAAAACCATTATTAAAAAAGTTACAGACGGGATGGTTTTGGATGCGGTGACAAAACTTCGGGAACTGTCCGAATTAAAAGACTGGTTTTCAAGTAATCAAGCCGAATTGCAAAATTATTTCGGCGATTTGTATGATGCGGAAAAAACAGATTTTAATTTGCTGGAATCCCGTTTTGCCGCTTTTGAAGCGCTTGATAATTCCTGTTTTTTACTTGCCGAAATGTACGCAATAGCAGAAACATTGGAGCGGCAAGAAAATGATCTGATTTCGCATTATCAATTTTTATACAAGGGATTAAATACAAAATGGGAAGATGTTAGAGCCTCGTTAACTTGGGCTGCCGATTTCAGAAAACAGGTGCAAATCAATAATTTGAATCGCAGTTTCGTTGAGAATGTCTGTTCAAAACCCGATATCGCAAAAAAATGCGGGGAGTATTCAGAAGAAATAAAATCAATTATTGATAATCTTGATATTGAATTGCAATGGTTTTTATCTTTGTTTGATACAGGCGAAACTATTAAACTGCTGGAAATGACTACCCTGCAAGACAGACTTGAAAAATGCAAAAATAATTTATATTTGCTTGAGGAATGGATTGATTTCCGCAAAGCAAGAGAAAACTGCCGAAAAGAAGGTTTGACTGATTATATCGCAAAAATTGACGAACTGCATATTGACAAAAACGATATTGTTCCGGTTTTCGAAAAAAGATTTTTCCGCTTGTGGCTTGATGCGGTTTTGCCTCGGTTCCCTGCCGTATTGAATTTCAGACGGCGCACACATGAAAATACAATTGGCGAGTTTGCCGAACTTGACAAATTGCAGTTTGTTATTGCCAAAGACGTTATAAAAAGCAGGCTGATTAACAATTTGCCGCAAGTTAATCATTTTACGAACGGCTTTGATGAAATCGGCGTACTCAAACGCGAAATGAACAAGCAACGAAACATTATGCCTGTCAGAAAATTATTCAGGACAATTCCCAATTTGTTGCTAACCCTCAAACCCTGTTTTATGATGTCGCCGCTTTCGGTTAGCCTTTTTCTCGAAGGGGATACTTATAAGTTTGATACGGTGATATTTGACGAGGCTTCGCAGGTTTGTACCGAAAATGCAATCGGCGCAATCTTTCGGGGAAAACAGGTTATCATTGCCGGCGACAGCAAGCAACTTCCCCCAACAAATTTCTTTACAGCTTCTACTTCCGATATCGAATATGACATCGACGACGACGATGATTCGGACGACAGTAATTCATACGAATCTGTTCTTGACGAAGCCGGTTTGTTGCCTGAAAGAACTTTGCGATGGCATTACCGTAGTCGCCACGAACACCTGATTGCTTTTTCCAATGCCAAAATATACAGAAACAACTTGATCACATTTCCTTCAAATATAGACAGGACAGTAGATAATGGCGTGGAGTATATTTTTGTAAAAGAAGGATTTTATGACCGTGGAGGAAAAAAAGGTAACGTTATGGAAGCAAAAAAGGTTGCCGAACTTGTTTTTGAACATTTTCGCAAACAACCCGGTCGCAGTTTGGGGGTTATTGCTTTTGGCAAGGTGCAACAGCAGGCGATAGATGCGGAAATACGCTCGGAGAGGTTTCGAAATCAACAATACGAGCATTTTTTCAGCGAAGAAACAAACGAGCCTTTTTTTATAAAAAATCTTGAAAATGTGCAGGGAGACGAAAGGGATACTATTATTTTCAGTATAGGTTATGCGAAAGATGCGGCGGGTGTTTTCCGTATGAATTTAGGCCCGTTAAGCAAACCGGGAGGAGAACGCCGGCTTAATGTTGCCATAACACGCGCAAAATTTAATGTTAAACTCGTGGGGTCTATTATGCCAACCGACATTGATATTGACAGGGTCACTACCGACGGGCCAAAATTATTGAGAGGGTATATGGATTTTGCAATCAATGGTACGGATATGCTTGTGAGAGAAACAACCGAAAGCGATTTTGCCCGGCATGATTCCGGCTTTGAAGAAGCAGTTTATAATTTTCTTGACCGCAAAGGGTATAAACTTGGCACACAGATTGGTTGTTCGGGCTACCGCATTGATATGGCAGTGAAACACCCGACTTTAAGTGGAGTCTATGTTTTAGGTATTGAATGTGACGGAGCGGCATATCACTCTGCTCGAACTGCCCGCGAAAGAGATAGATTACGGCAAAATATCCTTGAAAATATGGGCTGGAAAATCTATCGTATCTGGTCAACCGACTGGATCAAAGATCCAATAACAGAGGGCGAGAAACTGGTAAATGCAATTAATGATGCTATTGCTACTTATGGAACGCCTGAAATATGTCAGTTTTCGGAAGAAACAGGCCATGACGGTTTTGTAACCGTAAATGATCGCACAACAGATTTGGAACAGCAGGATGATCCTTATCAATTTGAAGAGTACCAGGAAACAAGTTTTGACAACCTGCGTGATTCTTGGGGTAATTTGGAACTTGCGGATTGCATAACGGAAGCAGTCAAAAATGAATATCCGTTGCATTATGAATTGCTCTGTAAAAGAATAGCGCCGCTATATGGTAACGAGAAAGTAACTGTAAAAATTAAAAGGGAAGTTGATTATGCTTTGAGGAGATTAGGTAATAATATTTATCGGAAAGGCGATTTTTTATTTCCTTCAAAAAATTCGAAGATCATTGTGCGAAAGCCTGGTACACGAAATATCATTCATATTGCCATTGAAGAACTTGCCGGAGCAATGGTAAAAATTCTTCCTTTTTTGGTTGGGGCAAGCAAAGAAGCATTATGTACTGTAACAGCAAGAGCTTATGGTTTTAGTCAGATGGGAACAAACATTGCTTCTGCAATGAATTCTGCTTGTGATTTGCTTGTTGAACAAGGTAGAGCGAAAATAATAGATGGAAAAATAGTGTTGTGCGAATATGCGGATTCAAGTTCTGGATGCAACAAAATCACAGCAAAGAAGCATAAAAAATTTTAGAAGACATTTGAATACCGGCTTTTTTACCTGATGCATTTGACTAGTCGAACAGACGTGTATGCAGGACGTGCGAAAGTTTCGCAGGGACGACACTTTATTAACCGTGGATGGAGCATAGCGGAATCTACGGAAACAAAATCGCCTCACGCTCCCAAGTCCCGTACGGGACGATACTTTATAATCCGGGTTTGTGATAAGGATAGTCCGTACCTTGCATACCGGTAGAGAAAAATGCGACTCCACACCCTTTCCCCTACACAGATTACAAAAATATCTCCTCGCAACAGTTCTTCTATTTTCTTTCTTATCTCTGCAATACAGGTATTACCGAAGAAGCGTGGCTTGATAATACAATGAAATCCCAATATTCGCTTGATATGAGAGAAATAATATTGCTCTGTAATACCTTCTCCGATAATATATACACCGGATTCAGGTTCCCGTATTTTTTGTTTTCGTCCACCCATGATGCTTAAATATTCAGAACTCCTGACTTGGCACAGAATAAACTGTCGCATTTTTACAGCGTTTGAATATTCAATATATTTATACAAAGCATATTGCGATATTAAACCTGTCAAGATCACGACAATATCAGCTCGGGGTATTGTTTTTATAAATCATTCATTAAAAGCAATTAAAGCTTTACCACGTCAGGAGTTCTTCATTCTTCATTGATTTCTTCATTCCTAATTCTTCATTCTTCATTTTATCTCCA
>JAISRS010000220.1 GCA_031273485.1 Prevotellaceae bacterium | reverse complement strand
GTATTAATTTCCGGCGACGAAATCGCATGGATAGCAGGACTGCGGCTCAGCGAACACTTTAAAGTGACGGAAACAACAAAAAAAGTTCTAAGAATCGAATTCAAAAGATTGGAATAATTCCCACGATTTTTTTTAATCCACGATTTTTTTTTAATCCACGAATTACACGAATTTAAAATCCTGCGGATTTTTTACGAATTACACGAATTTTTTCTGCGAATGTCAAATCATGTAAATCTTTTAATCCTTTAATCATGGTACCCTCGCTCGCGCGGATTTGCAATCCGTGCGTGGAACAGCAGGAAACGGACGCGGTGGCACGGGTTACAAACCCGCGCAAGCGGAGATATTTTTTTTGAATTACGACTTACGAATTACAAATTACGAAGGTGTGTCTTTTCGTAATTCGTAATTCCCAATCGCGTCTATTTCAAAATAATGCGGGATATTTGTACTCGCGAATAAGCATCGGAAATAAGAAAAAGTTCATTGAAATAATATGAAAAATACCCGAATATTACATGTAATGTCAGGATATAACATGTAATGTTCGAATATAACATGTAATATCCGAATATAACATGTTATGTCCGAATATAACATGTAATATCCGAATATAACATGTAATATCCGAATATAACATGTAATGTTCGAATATAACATGTAATGTTCGAATATAACATGTAATATTCCGGCATTACATGTAATATTTGCGTTTAAAAAACAGCATTTTGGAACGCGCCACGGTTATTTGTCCGTGCAGAGCGTTTCCACGAAACGTTCATACAGTTCAATTGCCTCGTCTATTTCGTTGAGATAGATAAATTCGTCGGCGGTATGGGAGCGAGCGGAATTTCCCGGTCCCATTTTAACGGCGGGGATATTGATGCGTGAAATATCCGATGTTGTTGGAGATATGTAACATGGGATGTTTAATCGTTTGGCTGTTTTGACTAAAATATGTTCTTCCCCAATGGCTGAGGCTTTTAGGTGGAGGGAGCGCGGCACGACATCGCATCCTACATTTCGCTTTATGATTTCTACTATTTCCTCGTTGCTGTAACAGTCTGTGGGACGAATGTCCACAATAAATTTACATTCGGAGGGAACAACGTTATGTTGAGCGCCGGAATTGACAACTGTGACGGTCATTTTTACTTCTCCCATAAGTTTTGAAACTTTGGGAAATTTATAGTTTTTAAACCACAGAATATCGTCAATAGCTTTGTAGATAGCATTATCGCCTTCATTCCGCGCCGCGTGTCCCGATGTGCCTTTCGACAGGCAGTCCAGCACAATCAATCCCCGTTCGGCAATCGCCGCCTGCATTTGAGTGGGTTCTCCGACAATGGCGAAATCTACATTGCCCAAATGCGTCCAAAGCGCTGATATTCCGTTTCGACCGATGGCTTCTTCTTCTGCCGTTATTGCTATAATTAAATTGCAGGGCAGCTGTTTTTCGTAAAACCGCACAAAGACCGTTAGCAGCGACACAATCGCTCCTCCGGCGTCGTTACTTCCCAGACCATACAGTTTTCCGTCTTCAATCGCTGCCTCAAAGGGTTTTTTTGAATATGCCGGCGAAGGTCGAACCGTGTCGTGATGAGAGTTTAACAGCAGGGTGGGCTTTTCGGGGGAATAATTCCTGTTTTTTGCCCACACATTGTTCAAAAACAGGAATGTTTCTATTCCCTGCAAATTCAGGAAATTGTATATCAATTTCGCCGTATTTTCCTCTTCTCCCGAAAACGAAGGGGTGGAGATTAAATTCTTCAATAATTCAACGTGATTCATAAGCGTTAAAATTTGTTTTGCACCTGATAATACCGTAGTTTACGGGTTAATTTACATTTTTTCGGGTACATCTATTCCCAGCAGTGACATGCCTTTGCGTATAACCGCCGCCACTTGAAACGACAAGGCAAGCCGCATGGCTTTGTTTGCCGGATTTTCTTCTTTTATAATGGGATAGTCGTGATAAAATTGATTGTATTCTTTCGATAAATCGAATATATAATTAGCGATCAGTGCGGGTGAGAAGTTTTCGCCGGCAAGTTCCACTGTTTCGGGGAATTTCTCTATGATTTTGATTAGTTCCGATTCTTTTGCATCGGGAGTTGCGGATTTGACTTCTTCAAACGGGATGTCGCCGTTTTTGCGCAAAACGGATTTTATTCTTGCGTATGTGTATTGAATGAAGGAGGCTGTGTTGCCGTTAAAATCAATTGATTCTTTAGGGTCGAACAGCATGGTTTTTTTTGGATCGACTTTCAGGATAAAATATTTCAAGGCGCCCAGACCTATCATTTTAACTATATTGTCGGCTTCGGCGGGAGTTGCGTCATTGAGTTTGCCCAATTCGTTCGACAGTTCTCTTGCCGTATCAATCATTGTCGCAATCAGGTCGTCGGCATCAACCACAGTGCCTTCTCTCGATTTCATCTTACCTTGCGGCAATTCCACCATTCCGTACGAAAGATGGTAAATTTCGTTTGCCCAGCCGTATCCAAGTTTGGAAAGAATCAGCTTCAGCACCTGAAAATGATAATTTTGTTCGTTTCCAACAACATATATCAGCTTATCGAACCGATATTCCGAGAAACGTTGCTCTGCCGTTCCGATGTCCTGTGTGATATAAACCGATGTGCCGTCGCTGCGGAGCAACAGTTTTTGGTCTAAACCGTCTTCTGTGAGGTCTATCCACACGGAGCCGTCTTCTTTTTTAAAGAAAATCCCTTTTGACAGACCTTCTTCGATGAGTTTTTTGCCTAAAACCCAGGTATTCGACTCGTAGTAGATTTTATTGAACGATACTCCGAGTTTATTGTAAGTTTCATCGAATCCGGCATATACCCAATCGTTCATTGTTTTCCACAGCCTTATTGTTTCGTCATCTTTGGCTTCCCATTTACGAAGTAATTCACGGGCTTCGAGAAATATGGGCGCTTTGGCTTCCGCTTCCGCCTGTTCCATGCCCTGTGCAACAAGTTCTTTGATTTGGGATTTATATTCTTTATCGAATCTAACATAATAATCTCCAACCAAATGGTCGCCTTTTTTTTGTGAACCGGCAGGAGTTTCGCCGTTACCGAATTTTTGCCAGGCAATCATCGATTTACAAATATGGATACCTCTGTCGTTCACTAAATTTACCTTTATCACCTCATGTCCGCAGGCTTCAAGTATTTGGGACACCGACCAGCCGAGTAAATTGTTGCGTATATGTCCCAAATGCAGGGGTTTATTGGTATTGGGCGAGGAAAATTCCACCATGAAACGCTTCCCTGTCGGCGCCGAACATCCGAAATTGCTGTTTTTTATATTCGACAGAAGCTGTTCGAGCCATACCGACGATTTCAGTTTAATATTCAAAAATCCTTTGACGGTATTGACTTTCTCCACAATATCAAGGCTGTTCGTCAGACTGTCGCCTAAGTCGGCGGATATTTGTTCGGGCGATTTTCCGATACGTTTCACAAGCGGAAACACGGACAAGGTATAATCTCCTTCAAATTCCTTGCGCGTTTTTGAAATCTGCACCAGATTATCGGGAATTTCATCCTGATATAATTCCTTAATACTGTCTTTTATATGCAATTTAATACTGTCTTTTATATTCATATCATTATAATTATTTTGGCGCAAAGGTAAGATAATTTACATTATTTCATGATGATGTCGTCCATAATTCAAAAAATTGCATACCTTTACCCCGAAAAATTGTTTTTTCAGGAAATAAAACATAATTAATAATTTTAAGCATAACATATTTATGATACATCATTATTTAAAAATCGCTTTCCGCAATCTGTGGAAATACAAAAACCAGACGCTGATAAGCGTCGTTGGGCTGGCGGTGGGATTTACCTGTTTTGCCGTTGCAGCGCTTTGGATACGTTACGAAATGACGTATGACACTTTTCACAAAAACGCCGACCGGATGTATTGCGTCTATCATCCGAGCGC
>JAISRS010000190.1 GCA_031273485.1 Prevotellaceae bacterium | reverse complement strand
GTCATATTGGGAGTAATTCTTCTAAAACTCAAATTCAAAATCATTTAATTCATTGAGTTTTTGAGTTTCATCTTCCGAAAGTTCCATTTGTAACATTTCTGCGATTTGTTCCGCTCCGGCGCCCCAAAATTCTCCTAACAATTCGGCTACACTGCTTTTTTGAGCGGGTTCAAACCAGCCGAAGGCGCGGCGCAAAAACACTACCGAACGATAAAACTCTTCATCATCAAGCGACTGAATATAGTTATCCAACTCTTTCCACAACGAAACTCTCGACAATAAAGCATATCTGTTTCTTCCCGAAAGACCTTCAAACCATCCCGCCCCAATATCTGCGGGGATGCCCGGAGATAAACGTCTTGAAACTTCTTTAGCGCAATCCGCGTCAGTAACGATATTATGTTCCAGCAATACGGAAAAGGCTATGCCCGACAGAACAGTATTTAAATCGTCGCGTTCGGCTAATTCTTTCAATTCTTTTTGCCACAGTTCGGCGTCCACATCGTTATATATTTCCTGAGAGATAAGTTCCATTGCATTAATAGCTTCGCCCAATTCTTTTGCGGCTTGATTATCGCAGTTTGCCGCCGGCACCAACAGCAGAGAAGCTCTAAGAAACAATTGTTTAAGTATAGGTTTCAGAGGTTCGAGGTCAAACTTTCGGATATCGCCGTATTGAATCAAAACCGACAGTTCTCTCGCCGCATTGACTGTTTCCTTAAAATCTTCGGTATCAACAAGCAGTTTCTGAAGCACATTGATTGCATTTTCAAACAGTTTTGCCAGACCACATTCGCAGGCTTCCCGTATTATTTTTGCGGCATCCGACACCGAAGCGCACTGCGTCAAGCTATCCTTCAACTGAAATGCGGCAGCCAATTCCACGGTTTCACCCTTTAGATTTGCTTCAACGAGTTCTATTTCAACTTCCGGCGTCCATCGCAGTTCCCATTTTTCCGACCATGTAGCTTTGTCCTGCCAACTTTGCAGTTTATGTGCAAAATTGATATTCAACGCTTTTAATCTGTGCAGAAATATTGAGCGGTTTAAATCAATAAAAGCGGCTTCAGGGGATTTTACCTTAAAATTTTCTCTTAAATCCAGGTCTAATCCTTGCGCAACCGTCGATTTATAGTTAGTGAGTTTCAGTCGTTTCAGTTCCTGATTCAGGTTATCCTGAACGGGAGTTTGTCCAACGCCTTCGGGCAACGAACCGATGGCTGTGCCAATATCCGCTCTGTTCAGCGATTCTGCAACAACAGAAATATCTCCGCCGCCGAAACAGGTTATAGCGGCATCGTGCAAATCCTGCAGCACGGGTTGCGAACCCGAGCGCATCGAAGCCAACGATTCCGCCAATCTGACGGCTTCGATAACATTGGCAGATGAGGCATTATGACCGGCTTTACGCTGTTCTTGAGCAATTTGCGAAAGATAAACGGCAGGCAATTGATTCAATCTGTTTTCCCGAATAAGATTCCACATACTTTCAAAATAATATGGAGCTTTATTTCCTGCTCCATAGCCTGTTCTGCTGCTCAAGCGCAGATAAGAGTAGGGCATCAAAGCGATTTTTGTATTCGCTTTCGGGATACGTTTAAATTCTTTGTCCGAAAGCGCCGGTTCATTGTTTACAATTCCCGATATGTGATATGCGCCTGCCACTACAACAATATCATCAACTGTAAATCCCTCACTTAAAGCCCTGTCGATTTCTCTGCGCATGTGAGCTTCTCTCAATACATTAAAAGAATAATCGTGGGGAGCAACTGCAAATTCTTTATCTATAACCAATTCCCGTATTTGTTCCGATTGCAGTTTTAGACCTTCTCTAAAAGTATCTTTATTTAGATTGTGTTCAAAATTTCTTTCCCAATAGCTTTCATAATCATCCTCGTTATAGTGAGTTGCAAGCGTTTTGTATAAATTGTTATAGCAGGCATAAAAATCGTTTACTTCTTTTGAAACTTCCTTGTTTTTATATTCTCCCAATTTTAGGAGAATATTTGAAGGAAGGTCAATAAAGCGCACACTGCATTTTTTGTGAACGCCCCAGCATATTGCCTGATATTCGGGCGAATAATCAGCAAAAGGGTATAATACCGTTTCAACCGGCAATTCGGTTGTATAAGCCAGTATAGCAACAGGAAGCACAACATTTGCATTTGCCACGGATTCTATAAATTCGTTTGCATCCGACGGACCTTCAATAAGAATACATTTAGGATTTTTAGACTCCAAATAATCAATAAGATGATATGAAGCGCCCGGCGACAGGTGGCGAACTCCGAAAATATTAAGTTTATCCCTCACGTTCCTATAATTAACAGGCTAACAAATAATAATACCTCATAATAGTGATTAATGAATATTCGTCTTTTATGACTACGTACATTTTAAAACCTTATCTGTAATTTTTATCGAATTTGCTTATCACAGACCGGAATCTCAACAGGTTAAAAATATAACTGATTTTTGTATATCAGGTATAATTATCTAAATACGATTTAACTGTCTATTAATCTCAAATCCAACAATTAGATTAAACTTCTCGATACCCGAACTTTTAATTTATTAACCTAAATACGATTTCAATAATTTACTTCTTGAGCTATGTCTTAATCGTCTGATTGCTTTTTCTTTAATTTGTCTTACTCTTTCTCTGGTCAATCCGAATTTTTCGCCGATTTCTTCCAAAGTCATTTCCTGAGTGCCGATTCCGAAAAAGAATCTCACAATATCTCTTTCGCGTTCGGTAAGAGTTGCCAGCGCTCTATCTATTTCTTTTGAAAGCGATTCGTTCAACAAAGCTCTGTCGGCATTCGGAGAATCGCTGTTTACAAGCACATCGAGCAAACTGTTATCTTCCCCATCGACAAACGGAGCGTCAACAGAAACATGTCTGCCTGAAACTCTTAGAGTATCGGAAACTTTTTCCTGGGGGATAGCCAGAATAGTCGAAAGTTCTTCCGAAGAAGGAGTTCTTTCGTTTTCCTGTTCAAATTTTGCCAGAGCTTTATTTATTTTATTCAACGACCCTACCTGATTCAGAGGCAATCTCACAATACGCGACTGTTCGGCTAACGCCTGCAAAATGGATTGGCGAATCCACCATACAGCGTATGAGATAAATTTAAACCCGCGGGTTTCGTCAAATTTTTCAGCTGCTTTAATCAGTCCCAGATTACCTTCATTAATAAGGTCGGGCAAACTTAATCCCTGATTCTGGTACTGTTTGGCAACCGAAACCACAAAACGCAAATTGGCTCGTGTTAACTTTTCCAATGCGTCCTGATCGCCTTTTCTAATGCGTTGCGCTAACTCAACTTCTTCTTCTACCGTGATTAATTCCTCACGTCCAATCTCTTGCAAATACTTATCCAACGAGGCGCTTTCCCTGTTGGTAATTGATTTAGTAATTTTAAGTTGTCTCATTTTATTTCTCTCATTTTCTTTTGTTTCAAAATAATATGCGAATGTTTCAACAAATAAGTTTTATAAGTCTGCAAAAGTATTTTAAAAATATAATGCAACATAACAAAAGCCGAATTCATTACGAAGTTCGGCTTTCGGATATTGCGTATCGGAGTTTTTATTTTACAAACCCAAAGGCTATGTAGTCCGGTCGTCCGTTAGGATAGACCCCTTCAATAAATACTCCGCCTCCTTTCACAGAATTAAGAACCCGTACCAAGTCTTCTTTGGAAGTAACAACATGTTGGTTAATTTTTGTTATTATAAATCCCTTTTTGACATTTTTTTCTTTTAATTTACCGTCAAAAAGTTCAACAACTTGAAGACCTCCATCAATATTTAACTTTTTAGCAAGGGTTTTGTTCACCTCTTCGAACTTGGCGCCCAAAATTTCCGACCCGTCTGCAGAAACTATATCCGTATTACCTGCCTTATTACGGAGGAGAGCTGTAAATTGTTTCGTTTTTCCGTCGCGAATCACAACTATTTCTATTTTATCTCCGGGACGGAGCTTCCCAACTTCTTCGATTACTGTGGATTGAGCCACTACGTCTTTCCCGCCTATTTTTATAATTATATCTCCTTTTAACAATCCGGCTTCTTTGGCGGCGCTGTTTTCCAAAACACTGCTAACATATACGCCTTTATATTCCTGTAATTTTTCTAATTCTTCAAGGCTCTTAATACCAATTATTTCTTCCAGTTCTTCGAGATCGACATCCGAGGGAATATCGCTTAAATCCCTGTAGGTTATCCCTAACAAGGCTCTCTGAACAACGCCGTATTGCATAAGGTCTTCTACCACTTTTTTTGCAATATTCGACGGCACTGCAAACGAGTATCCTTCATATTGCCCGCTACGCGAGGCAATTGCAGTATTTATACCGACAAGTTCTCCTTTTAGATTGACTAAAGCGCCTCCGCTGTTTCCGGGATTCACCGCGGCATCTGTCTGTATAAACGATTCTATGCTGAATTCCGAAGGTATAATGTAGAGTTGCCGCGCTTTAGCGCTAACTATACCGGCAGTGACGGTAGATGTAAAGTTGAACGGATTTCCCACCGCCAAGACCCATTCGCCTATGCGTAAATTATCGGAATCGGAGAATCCCAATGCAGGTAAATCTTTTTTAGTCTCGACTTTCAACAGCGCGATATCCGTATTTGGGTCTTTTCCAACAACTTTTGCCGTCAGAGTTGTTTTATCATTAAAAGTCACCGTGACTTCATTTGCCTTATCAATCACATGGTTATTTGTGATGATATATCCGTCGGCAGATATAATAACTCCCGAACCGGAGCTTCTTGGAGTATATTCTTTGTATTCCCGTTTTTCGGGTATTCCAAAGAAATAGTCAAATATATCGCCGCCGCCGCCGCTGTAATATTTTCTTGGTTCGTATGCTACTTTAACATGTACAACCGAAGAAACGGCGTGTTCTGCGGCATCCGAAAAATTCACAGGTTCTCCTTTGCCGGAAAATGCAGTTGTTGTTACTTGCATTTGTGGAGAGGTTACTAATTTTATTGTCTGCGTATTTTTCTCATCATCTTTATTGATTTTGTAAATCACCACAGCAGAAATAAATCCACCCAATAAACTTGCAAATAATAGTAAAGAAATTGTTTTTAAAATGTTATCTCTTTTCATAACTAATCAATTTTTTTAATATATTTATTTATTTAAAATTTCTACTATAGATAGAATAAAAACAAAAAAGTTTAAAATATGTTAGTATAAAAATAAAAAACCTTAAATCTTTACGGGTACATTTAACTGTGTCGAACCGACGTTTCAGCAACAAAAAAATCCGCAGAATTTTAAAAATTAGGGCTAATTCGGCTAAATCTTTGAGGCGCTATGGATGGGATGGAGATGACGACTGCGTTCCCTCTGTTAGGGGGAGCGCTTCCTCTTTAAGGACTTTAAGGTCTTAAGGTCTTTAAGGTACTTAAGGACTTTAAAGACCTTAAGACCTTAAAGTTCTTAGTACCCGCTAAAAGCGCAGACCCGCCTTGTTGCAAGCGGGTTTGCAAGCTGGAAGCCTGCTTTTAGCTTCGGCGTAGCGGGACGCTACGCCGAACGGGGTTTGTCATTGCGCGCAACGCCTCCCAAGTCACCCTCAAGTCACCCCCAAGTCACCCTCAAGTCACCCTCAAGTCACCCTCAAGTCACCCTCAAGTCACCCTCAAGTCACCCCCAAGTCACCCTCAAGTCACCCCTGCCCCCCCTCTTCCCCCCAAAAAGGGGGCTTTTTTGGGGGGAACATTTGGCGTGTCAATGTAACAGTCTGTAGTTCATAAGTTTTGTGCTAATGGTTTTTGACTTTGTGACACACCAAATGTGCGATATAACGAATTTTGTGACACGAAAATTGAAAATGTCACAAAGTTTTTTGGCAAAATGTCACAAAGTTTATGAAAAATGTCACAAAAAATTGCACCAAATACCATATCTTTGCCGAGCCAAAAAGGGGATTTTTTGGGCTAAAAGAGATAAAAATAATGCTCTAAA
>JAISRS010000017.1 GCA_031273485.1 Prevotellaceae bacterium | reverse complement strand
TGATTGAAATTGAAAACCAATGAAAACTCACGACCGAATAACTGTACGCCGTCGTCGTCCAAACCGGCGCCGGGGGCATAGACTTTCAAGGCTACTTTTATGCCTGTTCTGTTGTCTTCTGCCAGCCAGACTTCCGAAAAACCTCCCCTGCCCAACAGTTTTATCAGGCGGTAACGGGAATGAAATAATGTGTTCTCTGTTAATTGCATAATTTACATTTTAAAATATTTTGTTTAAAGCCCGAGTTTATTTATAAAGTCAAGATTATCTTTAGCTGTTTTATGTCCGTATCGCACAACAGCCCTGTTAAAATAATTCCGTGCCTGTGAATAGTTCCTTTTTGTGAAAGCATCATATCCTAATCCGTTAAAATAATTTCCGAGTTCGGTTTTGGCTTCCGCAGAACCTTTCTGCACAGCTAATTCACAATATTTAATATATTCGTCTGTATTTTTAGCGAGATTCGGTCCCCCTTCCTTATACAGTCTTCCTATATAAATATAATTATCAATTCTGCCGGTATCGGCTCGTAAGGCATTTAAATAGTATTGCTTGCTTTTGGCATAGTTCTTTTCGGTACCGGCTCCCTGTTTATAAAGGAAAGCAACGTTTTCCATTGCTATGAAATCATCATTGTCATATTCCGTAGCTTTTAAAGAATACTCAAACCCTTTATCATTATCCTGTTTTACATAATCGCCTTCAGCATACAGATAACCAAGTTTTCTCAATGCGGGAGCATAGTTTTGTTCGGCTGCTTTTGTAATAAGTTCTACCCCCTTTTTTTTGTTCGCAGTTTGGTCGCAATATCCGTATAAATAAATATTTCCCAAGTCCAACAGTGAGCCGGGATTTCCCATTTCCGCAGATTTGATGTACCATTTCATTGCTTCACCGTTATTTTGTTTCGTTCCGTATCCGACTTTGTAGTATAGAGCCAACGCATTCATCACAAATGCATAGCCGGCTTGAGCGGATTTTAAACAGTACTCAAAAGCCATTTTTTCGTTTTTGGAAACTCCCTGACCGACGCTATACATAGAGCCAAGATTTCCCAAGGCTTCAGGGTCGCCGTTTTCTGCAAGTTTTTTTATTCCTTCTATGGCTTCAAAGTAATATTTATCGGCTTTATCCTTGTCTTGCGGAACACCATGTCCTGTTTCGCAGGCATTTGCCATGCGCCAGTATGCCATTTTGAATCCTTTTTGAAAAGCTTTTTGAGTATATTCCCAGCCTTTGTTATAATCCTTCGCTGTTGCCAGTCCGTTATAAGTAAGCTCGCCGAGATAATAATAAGCATCGCCGGAACCCATTTCGGCAGCAATCTGAAATTTTTCAAAGGATTGTTTGTATTTTGCTGCATAAAAATCGTTCAAAGCGGGGATAAGATAATTCAGCATCTCCTGTTTGTGCCGAACAGTATCGGTATCAACATACTTGAGCGCATTGCCGAAATATACAAGGGCGCTGTCATAGCGGGCTACGGCATAAAAACTCTCGGCTTTGGCAATATTGGCGGTATAATGCTTGTGATTATAATTGTGCCGTATCAGGAAAAACGATACGATGCCCACTATTACTGTGGCGGCAATGATAACGGATTTCTTTAACCTGTTGCTTTTACCTTTGTTGTCGGGAACGTTTTTGTCAATGTCGGTATCCATGGAGGAATCATGGCGTGAATGATTTTGTGTTGTTGAATGTTCCCTATCTTTCTTCCATTCCACAATCTGCTTTGCCATAGGTCTGTCCCAGGCATTAAGAGCAAGGCATTTTTCTACAAGTGTTTTTAAATCATCCGACCAGTTTCCCGATACGGCAGGAATTTCCGCTCCGCCTTTCTGAATCAGGCCGCCGTGGTTACCGAAAGGAGTATCTCCGGTGAGCAGTTCAAACACGGTAGCGCCCAACGCCCATACGTCGCTTGCCTTAACGGGCATATTGTCTCTCCCAAAGCGTTCCGGCGACATGTAGGCAATAGTGCCGCCCGAAGTTTGTTTGCCCACGCTTTTGCGCAAGGTACTGCGGGCTTTGGAACTGATGCCGAAATCGGTGATCAGATAATGTCCGCCGCCGTCTATCAACACATTGTCGGGTTTTATGTCCTGATGAATCACCGGGTCGGGTTCCTGTTCGTGCAGATAAGCCAAGCCTGCCGCCACGTCGTGCAGGAACTTCCATGCTTCCGCTTCGCTGATATTTCCCGTTAATTTTGCCGCCGAGCCGCGTTCGCAGAAAGGCATAATCAGGTAAGGTCTCCGTTCGCATACATCAAAATGCGAAGGACGCAACAGGTTGCCGTGATTGAAATTGAAGACTAATGAGAACTCATGACTGAACAGTTGTATGCCGTCGTCGTCCAAGCCTGTGCCGGGGGCATAGACTTTCAAGGCTACTTTTATGCCTGTTCTGCTGTCTTCCGCTAACCAGACTTCCGAAAAACCGCCCCTGCCCAACAGTCTTATCAGGCGGTAACGGGAATGAAATAATGTGTTCTCCTGTAGTTGCATATCTTTTATTTATAAATTATTCATGTTTTGCTCTCCCATATCGACAAATACCGGTTTTCTGCTTGCGCGGGTTTGTAACCCGTGCCGCATTTTCAGCGCTTTGCGCCCCTAACAGGGAAGCCCCCCCGCCCCCCCCAAAGGGGGAGGCTGTTAGGGTTTGGAATCCTGTTAACCCTGCGCCGGGTGTGATACCACGACTTTCAAACCCTAACAAGGGTTTTAACCCTGTTAGGGGGCGCAAAGCGCTGAAAATGGCGGTAAAATAATCCCACCACGCCTTCTCTACCGGCGGTATCCAACATTCATTTCTATATTCATCCATTCCTTTTATTTTATCAATCATTCTAATTATCATTCCTTTTTTATCTTTTTCGTTTGCCTGTTTTGCCTTTTGCTCCGTTCGTCCCTCACTCCGCTTTTGGCAAAACAAGCCTGTCTCTCCCTGCTTTACTTTGAACTGCGGGCAAGCCGAAAGCCCAAGTAGAAGTCCCGGTAGCCGGACGTGCTGCCGTTGCGAAGGGGAACACGCACGATCTGCGCGCCGGAGTTCCAGCTACCGCCACGATTCACGCGGTAAGAACCGGAAGAAGATCCTCTCGGATTGGTTTGCGCTTCGCTGCTATATGCTCCATACCAATCGCCGCACCACTCATAAACATTGCCACTCATGTCGTAAATACCCAATTCATTTGCCTGCTTTGTGCCGACCGGATGCGTTTTGTTTCCGGAATTATCATAACACCACGCCACTTCGTACACATTATTGCTTCCACTGTATTTGTAGCCATTGCTTTTTGCTCCCCCGCGGGCGGCATACTCCCATTCCGCTTCCGTAGGCAGACGGTAGTTTTCTCCTGTTTGGGCATTGAGTTTACGAATAAATTCCTGCACCTCGTCCCAACTTACTTGTTCCACAGGCAGATTATCGCTTTTGAAATAAGAGGGATTATTGCCCATTACCGACTTCCATTGTGCCTGAGTTATTTCGTATTTACCGATGTAGAAACTGCTCAACGTTACCTGATGCACCGGCTTTTCACGATCTAAACAATAGTTTCCCTGTTCGGCGGTACAGCCCATGGTGAAAGTACCGCCCTGCACGTAAACCATTTCAATGTTGATAGATTTTTTTGCCTCCGTTTTTTCTTTTACAATTCTTTCTGTATCCACTTTCTCCACTTTTTCTCCTTCTGCTCTTTCCGCTTCGGATATTCTGTCATCCAATTGTGCTTTTTCTTTTACAAGTTCATCTTCCAAGGCGCTCAGCAAGGTTGTATCTACAGGAATCGGAGCATCCGCCTGCTGTTTTGTGTCTACATAAAACCAAACAAGCGCTCCTGTTACTGCCAAAACAAACAAAACAGAACAAAGCAGTAAGGCAGTCCTTTTTTTAGAGCGGGTATTAGCGTTGTTCTGATTGTCATCTTTTTCCGTTTTTTCTCCTTCAAAGTGTTGGGTTGCTCTGCCATTTTTGCGCCCGGTCTTCTTTTCCTTTTCCTGCCGCTTTTCCTCCCATCGTATTTGTTCTCCGCTACGGCGCTGTTCCGTCCACTTCACAATTTGTTCGGCAGTGGGTCTGTCCCAAGTATTTTGTTGCAGGCAACGCTCTACTATTTCTTTTAAATCGGATGACCACTCGCCCTGTATGTCCGGTATTTCCGCACCGCCTTTCTGAAACAGTCCGCCCAATTCGCCGAAAGGCACATCGCCGGTGAGCAGTTCAAACACGGTAGCTCCCAGCGCCCAGATATCACTGGCTTTTATCGGGGTATTATTTTTACCGGCACGTTCCGGAGCGGCATAGGCAGGCGTCTTTCCACCCGACGTTTGTGACTGTCCCACGCTCCTGCGTAGCGTACTGCGCGCCTTGGTACTGATACCGAAATCGGTAATCAGGTAAACGCTATTCTCATCTATCAGCACATTGGCGGGTTTTATGTCCTGATGAATCACCGGATCGGGATTCCGTCCGTGCAGATATGCCAGTCCTGCCGCCACGTCGTGCAGGAACTTCCATGCTTCTTCTTCGCTGATTTTTCCCACTGACTGTGCTGCCGAACCGCGTGGACAGAAAGGCATAATCAGGTAAGGCATCCGATTGCAAATGGCAAAATGAGAAGGGCGTAACAGATTGCTGTGATTTAAATCGAAAACCAATGAAAACTCATGGCGGAACAGTTGTATGCCGTCGTCGTCCAGACCGGCGCCGGGAGCATAGACTTTCAAAGCCACTTTTATGTCGGTTATGCTGTCTTCCGCAAGCCAGACTTCCGAAAAACCGCCCTTGCCCAACAGTCTTATCAGGCGGTAGCGTTCATCAAATATGGCGTCTTTTTGTAGTTGCATAACGGTTTATTATTGTATATATATGGTATCATTTATGAACAAGTCTCAAACCTACAATATTTTTCCGGAAATCATTGTAATTATAATCTCGATTTATAATCCGCACATATTTCACTGCGTAGTCCCAGCTGCCGCCGCGAAGCACGCGGAAGGAGCCGGAAGCGGGTCCTGTGGGGTTTTTGACGGAGTCGCTCTTATATTCCTCATACCAGTCGCTGCACCATTCATCCACATTACCGGTCATATCGTAAATATTCAGTTCATTGGCTTTTTTAGAGCCTGCTTCATGGGTTTTGCCATCGGAATTAGTTTTATACCATGCAACTTCGTCAACGTTGTTACTGCCGCTGTATTTATAACCGCGGCTTTGCGCTCCGCCGCGGGCGGCGTATTCCCATTCCGCCTCGGTGGGCAGTCGATATTTTTTACCGGTAAGAGCATTGAGTTTTTTGATAAATGCCCGTGCATCGTCCCAGTTCACGTTTTCCACCGGAAGATTGTCGCCCTGAAATTGTGAAGGATTATTGCCCATTACGGCTACCCATTGCTTTTGAGTTACCTCATACTGTCCGATGTTAAAATCGCTCAAAGTTACTTCATGCGCCGGCTTTTCTTCATCATAACAGTCATTTTGTTCGGAACTGCAACCCATGGTAAACACGCCGCCTTTTACAAATACCATTTGTATGTCTATTTGTTGTTTCGGCGCATCCTTTTCTGAATCTTCATTACTTGCCTGCGCTTGCGACGGTTGCGACGTTTGCGACGCTTGTGACGGTTGCGACGGTTCTTCTTTTCCGGATTGTGATTTTTCTGCCTGTTCCTGCGCCAATTGTACCTGTTTTTCTCTTTCGGCGTCTTCTTCTTTTCTTGCCTGTTCTTCTTTTTTTGCCTGTTCCTGTGCCGCTTGCGATTCTTTGTCTTTTTGTTCTTTTTCTTCCTGTTCTTTTTGTATTTGCAGGTCGCAAAGGTATAATCTTTGTTTTACCGAGTCTGCTTTATTGCTGACATCTGTGACCGGAATCGTCTTTAAAACCTCTTCATACTGCGCTTTTGCCAGGCTATAGTTTTTTTCATAATCGTATATTGAGTCGGCGTGTTTCAATGTTGAGTAATATTCTTTTAGCCATGCTTCCTGCGGTGGTAAAGTTGGTTTTGTTGTCTGTTGCGTCAAAAACCAGAATGCAGCAATCCCCAGAACAACAAGTGCGGCAACCCCGCATATAAGCATCACAAGATAATTTTTTGAAGATTTTTTTTCTTCGTATTGTCGTGCCGGTTGGCGGTTGGGTACCGGTTTTTTATTAACAGCGGACTTATCTTTCTTATCTTTCCTGTTTCCAAATCGAACGGGTTCTTTTCTGAAATGTTGTTCTGTCCAGGCGATCAAATCATTTGCCATCGGTCTGTCCCAAGCGTCCTTTTGCAGGCAAAGGGTTGTTATTTTCTTCAGTTCGGGCGAATAGTTTCCTTGTATTTCTGGAATTTCCGCGCCGTTTTTTTGTATCAACCCTCCGTGTTTATCGAAAGGCGTATTACCTTCCAGCAATTCAAACAGAGTAGCTCCCAACGCCCAAATATCACCGGCTTTAATGGGGATATTCTCTGTTCCGAAGCGTTCCGGTCCCATATAATCCAAAGTGCCGCCCGAATTTTGATGTATCACGCTTTTGCGTAATGTATTACGCGCTTTGGTACTGATTCCGAAATCGGAAATCAGGTAAATTCCTCCGTCATCCACGAGTATATTGTCGGGTTTTATATCCTGATGAATCACCGGCGGTTCCTGTCCGTGCAGATAAGCCAAACCTGCAGCCACATCATGCAGAAATTTCCATGCTTCTTCTTCGCTTATTCTTCCCACCAATTTTGCCGTTGAACCGCGTTCGCAGTAGGGCATAATCAGGTAAGGCATTTTTTCACAAATGTCATAGTATGTGGTACGAAGCAAATTACTGTGATTGAAACCGAATACTAATGAAAATTCTCTGCTGAACAATTGTACGCCGTTTTCGTCTAATCCCGTACCGGGGGCATAAACTTTCAACGCCACTTTTATACCTGTTCTGCTGTCTTCCGCCAGCCAGACTTCCGAAAATCCTCCCCTGCCCAACAGTTTTATCAGGCGATAGCGGGAATGAAATAATGTGTTCTCTTTTAATTGCATAATATCTGTGCCTTTTATTTATATTTAGTGTGTTTATTTTCTATAAATTATTTTCTATAAATTATTTTCTTTGTGTGTCTCTGCTTCTGCCAAGATTGGGAAAATACTTTCCGATATCGTTCCATGAAAGCATGTATTTTCTTCCGAGCACAATTTGATCTCCATATTGTACAGGCTGTTTGGAATGATGTAAAATGCGCCCGTTAATATGTGTACCGTTGGTACTGTGGTCTTCAAATGTGATAACGGAGCCTTCTTTACGAAGAGTGGCATGGTTACGGCTAACATCCTCATATTGGTCGTCCACCCGAATATCGCACGCATAATCTCTGCCTACGGTTATCTGTTCCTGTTGGGCAATCGGAGCAACAGGTCTTGTTTCTCTGTGATTATGTTCATTTTGAGGAGGGCTACTGTTTGTTGGTTCATACCTGTTTCGAGGCGCGCTGTCATCGGTCAATTTCGGATTGGGACCAAATCTGTTTTCTCCATGTTCGCCTTCGGTGAATAAAAGTATCAGCAGCCAAATCGTACCAATAAGCGGAATAAGGGAGATAAAAATCCATCCGCCCCCTTTTCCAATATCGTGCAGTCGCCGAACAAGCACCGCCAGGTTGGGAATAAAAATCGCCAGATAATATATAGCAATTAACACTGTAACCGCTATAATCATTTCCATCGAGCCAAGAGCCAATGCCAATGCATATCCCAATATCAGGGTGCCGGCAGTAAATAACACATTGAGGAGGTAAAACATCCAATATTCTGTTCTTCTCGCTCTTCCGCTAAAATCGGCATATTGCCGCCAAACTTTTAAATACCATTTCATAATCTGATTTTTTAATTATTTTTTTGATTAATTACACTAATTGTTCAACGAAACATGGTTTTACCAATCGCATAGACTCTGTTTAAACATAATTTTTAATAACCCTCCACCCTTAGTTTTACATCGCCGATTGAAATAATGTCGCCAGGATGAAATTCCATGCCGCCCGAACTTACTTCCGTGGAATTAACAAAAGTTCCGTTCATGGAATTTTTCCATCCTCCCGTTGAATATTTGTCCCACTGTCCGTCACGAATATACCATTGTTTAGCTGCATAATCAAACTCCAGTGTGCAGTGTTTCCGCGAGATGTAGCAGCTTTCTTCTTCTTTTACAGGCAGAAGATTGTTGGAATCAATATCCTTGCGTCCTATGGTTATGATGCCGCTTTTATTTTGCAGCATTTCATTCAGTTTATATATCTTTCCGTATTCTTCACCCTGCATAATTCTCAACAGCGTTCCGTTGCGAAGATTTAACTGCGGAGCATCGGAACCCGATTTTTGAATATACGACGAATGGATACTTGCCGGCATTTGTTCCAGAACAAGATCAACCGATTGTGTCCGTTTTCTAAAATCGGGTATCAGACAGCCTTCTATAACGTTTCGTAATGAAACGCCGTTACTTGACGAGCTTAGGGTGTTTCGGTTCCATTGACCTTCGCGTCCGTTTTTGATGTATTGCGCCAAATCGTTTTCATTGTTCAGCTGTCCGAAAGGTAAATCTCCCGTAATTAACTGATACATCATCACTCCAAACGAAAAAATATCCGTTGTAGGTAATACCGTTGCATCTTTTTTGGGATTTACCTGTTCCGGCGGCATATAGGCATAAGTACCGAAAATTTGAACCGGTTTTCCCATAATGTTTCTCTCCGTCATTCGCTTGTTTCGATCGCCCGAAATGCCAAAGTCCGTTAAAACGGCAGAACCGTCTTCTCTGATTAACACATTCTCCGGCTTCAGGTCTCTGTGAACTTTTCCGCATTTGTGTAAATCTTTTAGCCCGTAAAGGATTTCCTTCGATATTTTTATCAAATCGGGTCGAGTGTGGTCAACCAGCTGTTGTAAATCCCCTTTAGGGCAAAATTCCATGATTATATACGGATTACCGTTTACTGTGCCGTGAGCGACCGAACGTACAAGATAATTACTGTCGATACGACCTGTTTCGAACTCCATATCAAACCGTACAGCAAGTTGTTGCCGAATAGACGGATGTACTTCCCAAAGTTTAAGTAATTTCAAAGCATATATTTGACCCTGTTTATCCGTAACTTTAAAAACTTTGCCGAAGGCTCCTTCTCCAAGCGCTTTTTCTATGTGATATTGATCTATATGATCTCCACTGCGAAAATCACATCTTTGTACAACCTCCATATCATTTATATTAACGGTATTACCATAAAAATTAATTTTGTAGAACCGATACCTATAATATCGCCATTATTTAACTCGCCTTCATCGGTCAGTACCTCATTTATAAAGGTTCCGTTACTTGACTGTTCATCGCGAAACTTAAATTTCCGGTCTATTGCACGATACACAACAGCAACATGTTTTCCCGATATTTTTGTGTCTCCCTGAATACATATATTGGACGATTCGCTTCGTCCTATATAATTTCTGCCTTCGTAAACGGGAAAGGCTTCTCCGTTAGGCAACCTGCTGTAGGTTACTAAAAAACCCACTAATTTTTTATCCGTCGGCGTCATATTTGTTTTTCCCAAAGACGTAGACTGGATAACCGTACCTCCGAAATTATTATTTTTAGCCGGTTTATAATTAATATTACCTGCGTTACCTGCATTACCTGCTGGCTGCGATTCAGCTGGCTGCGATTCGGCTGGCTGTCTTAATTCATGTCCGCACGCGGGACATACATCAATACCCGCTCTTAGCGGGTATCCGCATTCGGGACACCCTGTCGCCGTTTTTTTAGGATTAAATCCTTCACTCTGTGATTCCGATTGTCCCGAATTGCCGGATTCAATCATAGAGCCTGTTAATGGCGCATTACATTTTTCACATTTTGTATTGTTACCGGGAGTATCCCAGCCACAGTTTTTACATTTCATAATTTATTGTTTTTATTTATTACTATTTTAATTGTGTTTAAAGTCTCTTACATTTACTGTTATATTTCGTGCGTTGGTTTTGTGCATTAACCCTGCCCGAAAAGCAGGATTTTGATGTTTCAGTTCTGCCTTTGACTGCCTCGAACTTGCGTTTCGGACAGAAGTGTATAGCGGGATATTCCGCAGGTCGTTGACCTGTGTATGAGAATCCGAACTTTCAGGTCGATTTGACCGATGTGCAAAATCATACGCAGTGAAATATAATGTGTAACTGTCTTTATCTGCCATATTTTATTACTTATTTAATTATTCGATTTATCCGATTTATTTTTTTCCTTTTCCATATTAAACTGTCCGAAATCCATTACACACACAGACAGAAATGTGGGATGCGTATCAATGGCTACTCCGCAGAAATTAAATTCGACATTCATAATATTGTTTCTGTGACCTCTCGACGGAACGCCGTCGTCTATCAGCAATTGTACAACAATGTGTCGAGGTGTGTGTTTGCCGTAAAAGATATTTTCGCCCAGGAGCGAACTTGATATGGAGCAACGAGTCGCCCGTTTTAACAGAGAGTTACCCTTGCTGTCCGTGTGTCCGGTCAGACCTGTCTTTGCCTGATCTTTTGCCAGTAAACCGGCTACTTTGCACAGATTTTCATGCGGATACAGCATTCCTGCCGGCGCGGCATTTTCCAACACGGCTATACATTCGTCAACAGCCCCAAGTCCTTCATTTGTTCTCAAAGAGATTCCCGCCTGTTTTCGGATTTTTCCGTCATAATATGTCCGTTCTTCTTTTAGATACCGGATATATGCCCTGGGATTTGTACGCACCTTGTTCAACTCATGGATAATCTCTTTCTCCGTTTCCGTCATATAATCTTCATTTTTAGCCGTATTGAGCGAATCGTGCCATACGGGGTGCGAAGTAGTCTGGCAATGGCACAGGAACGCGCCTGCGATGCAAAACAACAGATACACTGCTTTGATACAATTAGTTCTATGCTCCATAATTAACCTTGTTTTATTTATTTCTTATGTCATCATCAATTAGTTTTCGTTCCCGTCCGACAATCTTCATGGCAACCGCCGATGTGATAATAATTTTGTTTTTCAATTATTCATCTGTCAACTTTTCCATTCTGTTTACAAATAATTCGGATATCCGCATTTTACTTTTTCACTATACCCAGCGCTTCCAGCAATTGCGGTTTGTTGTACAGAGCGATGCGTGCAATAGCTCGAAAGTCGCCGTACCATTTGCACAACTCGTCAAAAGCCTTATCGCGTTCGAGAGTAGCTTGCTGGGCGGCGCTTTTTTCGCTCAGTTGCTTGATGTGCAGATTTTCCACTTCGTCCACTGCCTGCGATTCCTGTTGCAGCCGCTCGACGCTGTAGCCGAAACCGGCAATGACCGACAGAGATTCAGGGCTTTTCAGTAAATTGTTATACAATATCCCTGCATCGCGCAACCATCCCGAAAGGCTTTTGTTACGTTTACCGGTAGCATTGAAGCGTTGCAGAAGTTCCGGCTGTCCGTTGAAAGCCACACGGAGAACTTTCAGTGTAATCATATAGGAGGAATACGCTGCCGTCCACAGTTTTCCCAGTTCGCCGGTCGCCAGATACTGGTCGCTGTATTCTTCCACCTGCACCGTCATCAGTTGCGAGGTTTTGTCCAACAATTCTTTTCCTTCCGCGATACGTTCCGGCGTATATCCGAACGCCCTCAATTTGTCTTGTATTTCGGGATTATTTTGTACGCCCAAAATACCGTTTTTCATTTTGTGCAATTTTATTGCAATAATTTTTCCTGTCATAACTTTGAAATTTTATAAATATTACTAATTAAAAGACTGTATTGTAGTCCCGATACGCCAATCGGGGATTTTTTCAGAACGATGTTTTCGCGTAGCGGAATGACTTTTTCGTGTAGCGGAGTCATTTTTCCGTGTAGCGGAGTCATTTTTTCATGTAGCGGAATCATTTTTTCATGTAGCGGAATCATTTTTCCGTGTAGCTGAGTCATTTTTTCGTGTAGCGGAGTCATTTTTCCGTGTAGCGGAGCCATTTTTTCGTGTAGCGGAGCCATTTTTTCGTGTAGCGGAGCCATTTTTTCGTGTAGCGGAGCCATTTTTTCGTGCAGCGGAGCCATTTTTTCGTGTAGCGGAGCCATTTTTTCGTGCAGCGGAGCCATTTTTTCGCGTAGCGGAGCCATTTTTTCATGTAGCTGAGTCATTTTTCCGTGTAGCGGAGCCATTTTTTCGTGCAGCGGAACGACTTTTTTATCAAACCGGTGAATATCAATGATTCCGACAGTATTATATGAAGGTATATATACAATAGAAAATCGCCCTCTGTCGAAAAAACGGGAGGGATTTATAATGAGAAAAAGAGAATTATTTATGTATGGAAATAACTTGTTTTCAGTGTTTTTAGCGCTTAAAACGCGAGGTTCTGTCTCAACAGCCATACCAAAATTGCAAGATTGTTTATAGCAAGTTGCATTATTCATTATGCGGTTATGTGAGATAAAGCATTTCATTTTTTTACATTTGTTTAATTCTGAATATTATTATAAATTAATGCCGCAAAATTAATAATATTTTTTAATCCGATAAACATTTTTTTTTTAAAAAACGTTACATAATAATTTTTCAACCCGCAAAGTCGTGAAAGTCCGAACTAAATCTTTTATTCTTAATCATAAAGGATGTGAAGATTTTATGAATATAATCGCTATAAAAATTCGATGATATTTTTGCAACAAAAAATATTCAAACTTCTTCAGCTGAATTATGATAGTTGTCCGAACCTTGATTAAAGGGAACTCCTAAAAACTGCTTTTTCGGCGTTCAATGTCAATTTTATTAATTTTTAAATCCTCATTTACAATTGTAAACTCCGGTTTAAAAATCTTGTCTGCCTTGAAAAATCAAGTTTTTAGGAGTTCCGTTTCTTTATTTGTGCAACGGGCGTATTCCAAATTGAAATACACCCTTCAACTTATCATATTATTCCACTAACCACCGTTTCAGTGTCCGTTCGGCGGGGTCAAATTCCGCTCCGATTTTGACTGTTTTGCGCTGTCCGACGCTGTAGGGAATGAGATAGCCTTTGTCGTCTATCTGTTGCAGGGCTTCTTCCGCAGTGCCGTTGCCGGTGATTTTAAATTCAAAGAC
>JAISRS010000169.1 GCA_031273485.1 Prevotellaceae bacterium | reverse complement strand
CAGGGAAAAAATGAATATCCCCGTTGCAAGATTAAGAAAAGAATTGTAACAAAACGGTCGAATCCTTACTCACAAATTGACGTGAAAACGTCCGGTTATGTTATTTTTGTCACCGAATTTACACGAATGGAACCTTTAAAAACTGCTTTTTCGGCGTTTAAAGGTTCCCTTTTCAAACAACTCTATCTCTTTGGATTCGTCATTGTTGTTCCGATTTTTTTGTTTTTATTATAATTACCCCGTTTTTACCTTTTTCTCCGTACATTTTTGTGGCGCTATCGTTTTTTAGTACGGTAATCGATTCAATAGAATCGGCAGGAAATTCGTCTATCGCCGGTATTTCCTGTCCGTCAATAATAATCAGAGGAGAATTGTTTTCCGAGTCGGGTTTCACTATGGCAAAAAGGATATTTTCCGCATTCGTATCTTTGGCATTTACAGTGTCATTATTCCCTCGCAGCGCGCCGGAATTGTCAAGGAGCAGTTTCGCGTTTTTTATATCTCCCGAATCTTTTACTTCTATAACCACCACGCCATTTGCTCCCTTTATACCGTACATTTTTGTGGCGGCGTCAGATTTCAATACGGACACTGATTCCACAAAAGCAGCAGGTAGATTATTTAAATATGTCAGAACTTTTTCGTTTCCGTTAATAATAATCAAAGGGACATTATGTCTGCGAGATACGCTTATGGAATCCTGCGCTTTTCGGATAATATTTTCCATCTGCAAAGCCCAATCGGGAAACTTCAGGTTAACAATCAGGCTGTCCGCGCCAAACTGAACCTTATTGATTGCGTTTATGTAAACTGATTTCATATTTCCGGTAATTTTGTCCAGACTGTCTTTGTTAATTTTCACAAAACCACTGTCTTTAGCAATATACCATTGATTTGATTTATCGGAAACAAAGATTTTAAACTTGATTTCCCCGTTACGGTCTATACTCATACACATGAGCTTCATAGTATCGGAGGGCAATGACACTTGCACGCTTTTTGCTTCCAAACAGATGGAATCGCGTTCGGGAGTAACATTTTGACTAAGACATGTATCTCCGGCTTCCGGTTCTACTTTCGACGATTGATAGAAGCCTGCAACAGTAACTTTTTCGGAATCGTTTTGTTCGCTGCTATTCGCCACGGTTTCCGAATCTTCTTTCGGATTGGCGTTCAACTCTTGTGTTTGAGATTGTTCACCATTCGCCATATCATTCGCAAATATTGCGTCGGGAATGAAACCGACATTTGTTGCGCTTGCTCTTTTCAGATTGAAAGACAAGACTGTGGCAACAGCAACAGGAAGGAGCAACAACCATTTCATCTTATGAATGGCTTGCGTTTTTTCTTTATTCATCATATTAATACGTTTTTTTAAATTATATAAATTGAAATAGTTAAAATAATTAGCAACATTGTTTACATAAGCCAACCGGCTTATTTTCAATAAATGATATTGATAATGTTTCCGGTCGATACCGGTTTGTATCATTTCATTATCAACAATATATTCCAGATTGTTACGGATTTCGCCGCTTAATATCCATGCAGCGGGATTCCACCAGAATATGCACCGGTTGACGGCGCTTATTACGATGTCAAAACTGTGATATTGACCGATGTGTACAAGTTCGTGCCGTATAATCTCGTTTAAATCCTGCGCATTGTGCAATTTCAGATTGATATAGATTCGGCGAGCGAACGAAAACGGCTTTATCGGCGCGTTTATATCCAATATACTGTAGTTTGGATATTTGTATCGTTGTTCCACCTTCAGCCGTCGAAGATTTATACACTGTTTTGCGAACCTTACCAGCATAAATATAATGCCTGATATCAGCACAATGGGTATAATATTGTCCATTATTGAAAATCGCCTGCGACTTTGTGCCGGCGGGGCAATATCAGTGTTTACAGCAGTATTTACAGCCTCCAAATCGGGCAAATATTCGTATATCACTACGGTTTGCGGCACGACGTTTTCAATTGTTTGCACAGGAGGCAAAACGGTGATGTTTAACTCAATAAACGGCGCAATATACGAGAACAGGATGCCGCCGAGAAAATAATAGCGAGCCATATTATAAAACGTATCACGTTGCAATAACGCTTTGTAGCACAACAATAATATGAGTTGCACAATTGCCGCCTTTAATATATAAACAAGCAGAGGATTCATTTTTTATTTTCTATTAAATTGATAATTTCCTGTAAATCTTTTGCGGAGATTTGTTTCTCTTCGGCAAAAAAAGTCACTAATTCCTTGTACGAATTTGAAAAATGATTTTGCACAACAGTGGTTATAAATTGCTTTTTATACTCCGTTTCATCTGCAAGCGCAAAATATTCGTTCACATTTCCCACCAGCCTGTGTGCGACATAACCCTTTTTTTCCAGGTTTTTTATTGTCGATACCAGCGTGTTATAGTGAGGCAGCGGTTTGGCGTGATTTTCCAGAAAGTTGCGGATGACGCCTTTTCCTGTCCGCCAGATAGCAAGCATTGCTTCTTCTTCCTGTTTTGTTAACTTTTCTAAACTTGTGTTCATAATATCTACGAATTTTCCGCAAAGCTACGAAACTTTCGTAGATAAACAACCTTTTTTCAAAAATATTTTTTATTTTATTTATAGATGCTTTATTGTCAATGATTCTTCGCTTGCATTTTTTTATGAATTATGAATTGTAAACTGTGAACTATTCGTGGAAGGCACCCCCTAACAGGGTTAAAATCGGCTAAATCTTATTTTGAGGTGCTATGCCGTAACAATGACTGCGTTCTCTTCGTTCTGCGTAGTGCAGCCCGAAGGGCTTAATTTTCATAACCGCAGGTCATCGACCTGCGGAAAAGTACCCGTATGTTTTCTGCCTGAAAGGCAGGACTGAAACGTAAATCGAAATAATAATAATTAGTCCTGCCTTTCAGGCAGTTGTGCGAGATGTTGCTTCCGCAGGTCGTTGACCTGTGGTTATGAAAATTAAGCCCTTCGGGCTATCCCGACGCAGAACGAAGGGTACATAGTCGTTACATCTTATAGCGCCTCAAAATAAGATTTAGCCAAAATCCGCAGGATTTTAAATTTGTGTTAATTCGTGCAATTCGTGGATAAAAAAAATTCGTGTCAATTCGTAAAAATCCGCAGGATTTAAATTCGTGTCAATTCGTGTAATTCGTGGATAAAAAAATTCGTGTCAATTCGTAAAAAATCCGCAGGATTTTTAATTCGTGCAATTCGTGTAATTCGTGGATTAAAAAAACTTCGTGGATTAAAAAACTTCGCAAAAATCCGCAGGATTTTAAATTCGTTTCATTCGGTGACAAAAATTCGTAGATATAATTCGGCATGATTTTTGAGTTCGTGGTTTACGTTATTAGAGCAGGCAAAAATCGGGAATCGGCAAACAAATCACTTGAAAAGTTTGTTATATTGGTTGTCTAAAATTTATTTGAAGAAGTTAAGCTAATTTGAATAACTCCGTATTTATCGGGAAAAACATCCTGTTTGTCGATTTTTTTTGCAAATAGAAATAAAATAGGTGTATATTCGCAGAAACTTTAAATAAAATAAATAGATGAGTATAAGATTAAAAACAACATATTTCCTTTTCGGAAAAAACCGGAAAAACTTCCTTCATATTTTCTTTGTTTTCATGCTTTCTCCATTGCTTTCGTTTTCTCAAGCGCGTATTATGCAGGGAATTATCACCGATTCCGATTCGGGAGAGTATCTTGACGGAGCCACTGTGTACATAATCGAAAACAAGGTTGGAACCATAGCCGACGAAAACGGACATTATTCAATTTCAATACCTTTGGGCAATTGCATCGTGAAATTTTCGCATGTAGGTTACGAGAGTCAGGATTTGGTAATTCGGGACAATACATCCTTAAAGCAAAACATGAAACTGAAGCCTGCGGAGTTTCTGCAGGAAATTGTGGTGTCTTCGCGCAAAAAAGACGACAATGTCACCAACACCACCATGGGCGTGCAGAGATTAAGCATGGAAGAAATTCGTCTGCTGCCCGCCATAATGGGCGAAGTTGATATTCTTAAAACACTTCAGCTGTTGCCGGGAGTTCAGGCGACATCGGAAATAAGTACCGGTTTCAGCGTCCGTGGCGGGTCGCCCGACCAGAATCTGATAGTCCTGGACAACACTGTGGTTTATAATCCGGGACATCAAATGGGATTTTTCTCGGCATTCAACAACGACGTTATCAGCGGAATAGAATTATATAAAGGACATTTCCCCTTTCGACACGGAGGAAGATTATCCTCTCTCTTGGAAGTAAAAACACGGGAAATGATTCCCAACCGCATCAATGCAACAGGTGGAATAGGGTTAATCTCAAGCCGTTTGATGGTTGAAGGACCCCTGGGCGACAAAACCACATGGATAGTTGCCGGTCGGCGCACTTATGCCGACATGTTTCTCGCTTTTGCCGCCGACGAAAACCTCCGAAATTCAACCCTCTATTTCTACGATTTAAACGGAAAATTAACTCACCGACTTTCCAAAACCGACAAACTTGAACTGAACATTTATAACGGATTGGATAAAATGGGCGTATCCGTGGGAAGTTTTAACTACGGAAACACAGCCTCGTCGCTGACATGGAACCATGCGTTTTCAAAAACGCTGTTCGGCAAATTCAGCGCTCACTTCACCGACTATAATTATCAGTTAGGCTCAAATTTAAACAACATGGACGTCACCTGGAAATCCAATATATCCGACTGGATGCTTCGAGCCGATTTTCATCATCCCGTTTCTGAATTATGGAACCTGTCGTACGGCATTTCAGGGACTTATCACTTTTTCAAACCCGGCGACATATCTTTCACCGGCATGGGTTTTAACGACTATAATATCACCAAAACCGAAGCGCTCGAATACGGAATTTATCTATCCAACGAACAAATCCTGACATCCAGATTATCCGCCAAATACGGACTGCGTTTTTCATCTTTTCAAAATACCGGCGCCTTCTCGCACCTCTACACGGGCTGGGAACCGGGAATTGGCGCTGTGTATAAATTAACGGACAATTCCTCCGTAAAAGCAAATTATTCGCACAACTCGCAATACATGCAACTTGCAAACAATTCGGCTTCGGGATCGCCCTTAGACATTTGGTTTTCGGCGAGTTCCAAAGTCAAACCTCAGGAAGTGGACTTATATTCTCTGGGCTATTTCCACAACCTCAACGACAATATGTACGAAGTGTCGGCAGAATCATATTATAAAAATCTGAAAAATGTGATTGATTTTCGAGAACATTCCACCCTCTTGTTGAACAACAACCTTGAGGATGAAATCCGAACCGGAACAGGCAAGGCTTACGGGATTGAACTGATGGTGAAAAAAAATTCGGGTAAACTCACAGGATTTGTCAACTACACCGTCTCCCGTTCCGAACGCACTATACCCGAAATCAATAAGGGTAAAACCTACCTGGCGCCTTACGACAAAACACATGCAATCAACATCGTTGCAACATACAACATGTCAAAAAAAGTAAACATGTCGCTCATTTGGGTCTTTGCCACAGGCAGTCCCACAACCTACCCCACCGGCAGATTCGGAATCAACGGCGAATATTTTCCGGTGTATTCCGGGCGCAACGAATACCGCAAACCAAACTACGACCGTTTAGACCTGTCGCTGAACTATATCCCGAAACCAAACTCAAAAAAGAAATGGAAAAGCGAATGGAATTTCTCCGTTTATAACGTTTACAACCGCAAAAATCCATGGACAATTATCTATCAACAAAATAAAGACACAGGAATACCATATACCGAAATGCTGTATTTGTTCGGCATAGTTCCGTCCGTTACATATAATTTTAAATTTTAAAAAAATGATGAATACAATATCACGCCTTCAATCCTTTGACTTGGGTCGATTTTCGATTTCGATAACGCTTCTTATGTTCGCAATCTTGATTGGCTGCACCGCTCCCATTGACATAAAAACCGATGACTCGCCTCCCGTTATAGTCATCTATGGCGCTGTGACCAACGAATTTACGCATCATAAAATTATGATAAGCCGCTCGGCGCCCTATTTCGACAATAAACCCAATGAAGGAATTTCGGGAGCAAAAGTCGCCGTTCAATCATCAAACAATGAAACTTATACATTTCGTGAACATGACACTATTCCCGGGATGTATCTCTCAAACAGAAAATTCAGCGCCCAAAGCGGGGTCGATTATTCACTGTCGGTTGAAGTGGACTTTGATAATGACGGAATTATGGATAAATATGAAGCCGCCACAACCATATTGCCCCCAACAAGCGTCGATTCATTGACAATTGAACCGACAACCATGTTCGGACGAAAAAATTACCTTTTGTATCTGCATTTTCAAGACCCTCCCGAAAAAAATCATTATCTGGTTAATGTCATTTACAACGATTCGTTGCTAAATGCAAAACTTTCGCGATACATCATTTCGGACGACAAAATCTTCGACGGTCAAGCCGGAAAAATGATGATTTTCAGGTTTTATGAAGAACAGGAACAGGAAACGGATACGGAAGGCATCAGGGAATATTCCGTATCGCTCTACCCCGGAGATACCGTAATCACCGAAACCTGCACAATTACAAAAGAATATTTCGATTTCATCGACCAGTGTCAAAAGGAACAGGGAGGCGAAGTCCCCATCTTTGGCGGTCCCGCAGCCAATATCGCCACCAATATCAGCAACGGCGGACTCGGCTTCTTTACAGGATATTGCATCTTCCGCAACATGGTGATCCACAAACAGGAAAATTAAAAATCGGAAGCCACGTAAATTTTTTTTATCCACGAATTACACGAATTGCACGAATTTGTTTCTGTGGATTTTTACGAATTACACGAATTAAAAAAATCCTCAGGATTTTTTTTTATAATCCACGAAACGTAGTTCGACGCTGTCAATTACACGAATTACATGAATTTTTTTCTCCGTAAATTCACCGTTCACCGTTAAATTATGCCTTCTCTAAGAATATCGTGAATATGTACCATGCCTGTATATTTACCTTCGTGCATAACTATGAGTTGAGTTATGGAATGGTTTTCCATTAGATTGAATGCTTTGATTGCCAATTCGTCGTAGTCGATTGTTATTGGATTTTTGCTCATGATATCTTTGGCTTGCAGATGTTGAAAATCTTTATTTTTTTCCAACATTCGTCTTAAATCTCCGTCTGTTATAATTCCATTCAGGTTTTCATTATCCAAAACGGCGGTAGCGCCCAACATTTTGGAAGAAATTTCAAGAATAACGGCATCAATGCTTGATTCGATGCGGACTATGGGTTTTTCTTTGCTGATAATATCGGCAACTCTTAAATATAGCTTTTTGCCCAAAGAGCCTCCCGGATGAACTCTTGCAAAATCGTCGGGCGAAAATCCTCTAAGTCTTAGCAGGCAGATTGCCAAAGCATCTCCGGTGACTAAATGTGCCGTAGTGCTTGAGGTTGGCGCTAAATTATTGGGACAGGCTTCCGCATCTACGTATGCTTTTAATTTATAATCGGCTTGCTCTTCGAGATATGATTTCGGAGTGGAAGCTAATGATATGATTCTGTTGCCCATGTTTCTGATAAGCGGTATAAGGACTTTGATTTCGGGAGTGTTTCCGCTTTTAGACAGGCAAAGCACAAGGTCGTCGGGAGTTATCATGCCCAAATCGCCATGAATTGCATCGGCTGCATGCATAAATACTGCCGGGGTTCCTGTAGAATTTAAAGTTGCAACTATTTTTTGTGCAATAATTGCGCTTTTTCCAACGCCGGTAGCAATCAATTTCCCTTTACTTTTAAAAATCGCTTCAACTGTTTTTTCAAAATCCTCATCAATAAAAGATGTCAGTTTTTTAATGGCTTTTGCCTCTGTGTTTATAGTTTCAATTGCCCATTTTTGAATATCATTCATGCTATTTTTGTATTTTTTATTTCGACAAAGTTAATATAAAAGATTGAATGGCGAACAGGAAAGAGAAGGCGGCTAAATCTTATTTTGAGGCGCTACTGCTATGGTTGCGCTGGAAACAACAGCTCCTCAAAATAAGATTTAGCCGCCTTCAGAAAGATAAGGGAACTTCCAAAAACTTGATTTTTTGAGGCAGACAAGATTTTTAAACCGGAGTTTACCAATTGTAAATGAGTATTTAAAAATTAATAAAATTAACATTGAACGCAGAAAAAGCAGTTTTTAGAAGTCCCCATAAATAATACCCGCCATAAACCGTCAATTCCAATACACCCCGAAAGATTCGTCAAATCACAGCAACCCCCACAATTTTATCTCATCATCATACCGCCCGAAGCGTCGATAGTGGCGCCGGTGATATAGCTTGCGCAGTCGGAGGCGAGGAAAGCGACGATGTTGGCGATTTCCTGCGGTTCGGCGATGCGGTAGATGGGGATATTTTGCAAATATCGTTCTTTACGTTCTTCCCATGTTTTGGCGACCATTTCGGTGCGTACTAATCCGGGCGCCACGGCGTTTACCCGTATGCCCTGCGCCGACACTTCGCGTGCAAGTCCTACCGTGAACGAAACCATTGCGCCTTTGCTGCTGTCGTAGGGTAAATGTCCTGTGGTGGAACCCCTAAACGCCGCCTGAGAAGCTATATTGACAATTGCGCCTCCTTTTTGCTGTTCCCGCAAACGGCGCACTACCTCGCGTGAGGCAATAAACATACCGGTAACATTGGTGGCAAATGTCTGTTCCCAGACTTCCGCAGTGTAGGACGTCACAGGTCCCGACGGACAAATAGCCGCATTATTGACCAGAATGTCAATCGTTCCCAGCGACTGTTCCACTTCCGCAATCATGGCAAGTATGTCGGATTCACGACTTACATCGGCAGCCATGCACATCACTTTGGCATCATACCTGTCTCGCAGACGGGCAGCCAATTCCTCCGCTTTGTCTTTACTGTGAACATAACTGAACGCCACCGCGGCGCCTTCCTCCACAAATGCCTCGCAAATAGCGCTACCTATCCCACGACTCCCACCTGTCACCAAAACAATTTTATCTTTTAAATGCAAATCCATATCTTTTTTATCAACGAATTAAACAAATTTTTTTATCCACGTTTTTTTTATCCACGTTTTTGTTTTTTTATCCACGTTTTTTTATCCACGAATTACACGAATTACACAAATTTAAAATCCTAAGGATTTTTACGAATTACACGAATTTAAAATCCTACGAATTTTACGAATTACACGAATTTTTTCTACGAAGGAAAAAATCCTGTAATCCTGTAATCCTGTAATGGGTGTACGACAAAAATCCCATTGTCGTTACCCCCTGATTCCGATTAGAAACATTGTTTCTAATTAGAATTACCCCCTGATTCCGATTAGAAACATTGTTTCTAATTAGAATTACCTCCTGATTCCGATTAGAAACATTGTTTCTAATTAGAATCACCCCCTGATTTCGATTAGAAACAATGTTTCTAATTAGAATCACCCCCTGATTTCGATTAGAAACATTGTTTCTAATTAGAATCACCCCCCGATTTCGATTAGAAACATTGTTTCTAATTAGAATCACCCCCTGATTTCGATTAGAAACATTGTTTCTAATCGAAATCCCTCTGAGCTTAGCCTTAGGATTGCTTGTGCGGGGCAGCGTGGGATTTTTGTCGTACACCCTCCTGTAATCATGGTTCAGACATTTTCACGAATTTTTTCTACGAAGGTAAAAATCCTATAATTCTGTAATCATAATTCATAATTTGGTATCAGCGCTACGCGCAATGATTCGCCGCTGCGCATCAGTTCAAAAGCCTGTTCGATGCCGTCTAAGGGCAAACGGTGCGTCACAATGGCAGAGGCGGGGAAACTGCCGGACGACAGGATTTCTACCGCTTTTCGCACATGGTCGGGCGTGGAATCGCTGCTGCCAAGCACGCGTAATTCTTTATAATGGATCAGACGGCTGTCCATATTCAGCATATTTTTCCCAACGGGCAGCGAAGCAAACAACATGACGTTGCCCCGTTTACGCACAAGGTCAAGAGCCTGTTCCTGCGGAGCTGCCGCGGGCGCTGCAATTATAATCGTATCCGCTCCATATCCTTCCGTTTCGTCCATAATTACCTGTTTAAGGTTTTCCTTTGCAGGATTCACCAGACGGTGGAAATTAAACTGTTCGCACTGTTTCAGTCGTTGCGGATTCAGTTCGGCGAAAATGATTTTTGCCGCTCCGTACGACCGTGCAATGCAGGCGTTCAATATCCCCATTGGTCCTGCTCCTATCACCACAACCGTGTCGCCCTGCTTCACATTGCACTGTTCAACGGCATTGACCGCGCAACTCACAGGTTCAGCCAAAGCCGCTATTTCTGCCGGTAATGAGGCGGGGGTTTTGATTAAATGTCCGTTTGTGATTGCCTGTGCGGGAATCGTCACATATTCCGCCATGCCGCCGTCGAAGCTGTAGCCCATAGGAGCAAGATTGACGCAGAGGTTACGGTGTCCGTGCCGACAGTAATAACACTCGCCGCAGCTGATGCTGGTAGCCATCACCACACGGTCGCCTGTTGCGTAGCCCTCCGTCTTATCTCCCTTTTCAACAATCACTCCGGTGAACTCATGTCCCATGATTCGCGGCGGTTTGATGCGGACATTGCCCGATACCGCCGCTTTCATATCCGACCCGCACACAGCGCATACGTCCACTTTCACCAGCGCCTCGTCCGGTCGGCAGACGGGGCGTTCGACTTCTTCCGTTCGGATATCTCCGGGGGCGTAAAATACTACTGCCTTCATACCGTCGGATTTTCTTCTTCGGGCGCTCCGTTCAATACTGCCTCGGTTGAACCTACGCCTAATCTCTGTACTCCCTGTTGCAGGTATCCCACGGCGGTTGCCCAGTCGCGGATACCTCCCGAAGGTTTCACTCCCATTTTGTCGCCCACAGTTTTGAGCATCACGTCAACAGTTTCGGGAGTAGCGCTTCCGGGTCCGAAACCTGTGGAAGTTTTCACAAAATCGGCTCCCGCCTGATATGCAAGTTCGCAGGCTTTGGCAACCTGTTCCGGCGTGAGGAATCCGCTCTCCAGTATCACCTTCACCAAGATATATTTCACTTTAGTGATATTTGCTTCGGCGGTTTGATTTTTACCTGTGCCGTGAGCCGTTTCCACCACTGCCCGAATATCTTTCTCCACATAATCATAGTCGCCCGACAGGAACCTGCCGATGTTCATTACCATGTCTATTTCGTCCGTTCCGTCGGCAATAGCCTGTTTTGCCTGAAAGGCTTTCACCGGCGTAGCGTCGGCGCCGTGTGGAAAGCTCAGCACACAGGACACTTTAACGTTTGAATCTTTCAATAGACGAGCCGCCGACGCCACGTCGCACGGACGTACGCACATACTCGCTACTTGTTCGCGAAGACACATCTTCGCATTTTTTTCGATATCCTCCACCGTCATGTCGGGTTTTAATACCGCGTGGTCTATAGTAGCCGCCACTTCTGCTCTTGTATAATTTTTCATTACTAATAATATTTCATTGTTTAATATATTTCTCAAACGGTTTCACAAATTTAGTTATCATCTCATCGGTTCGTCGTTAGGATTGCGTCACAAAATGACGCAAATATTCTTTTGCCCGATCGTCCATTGTTCCTTTGAATGTTTGACCGGCATCGCATCGCATGAAACTGTATCCGCATGTTGCCGCCCGGTTGATGTATAAATCGGTTTATCTTCCATTTTCGAGTCCGCTTAAATCCGTTTTACGGAACTTTCGGCGGTTTCAATCGAAATTGAAACATGCCCTTGTCGAACTTTCAAGAAGTTTGACAAGAGCGCGCCGAAATATTCGTATAAATTCGTTGGAGAACTAATGCATTTCTCTTCCGCCGGTGATATTGATAGCCTGACCTGTCATATAGTCGGCTCCGGCGGATGCCAGAAATGCCGTAACAGCAGCCACATCCTGCACTGTAGCCAGACGTTTCAACGGTATTTTGGCTGTAAACTTTTTTACTACCTCGTCCTTGGGCATGTTCAGATTCACCGTATATCCGGCGGAGACATTTGCCCATACGCCCGAATTATCCGTTATACCGGGGCATACACAATTTACATTGATGCCGTAGTCGGCGAGTTCGTAGGCGAGCGCCTGCGTAAAGGAGATAATTGCGCCTTTGGCTGCGCAGTAGTGGCTCATCAGCGCCGAACCGGTTTTGCCCGATTTGGAGGAGTAATTGATAATTTTGCCGTACTTGTTGGCTTTCATCTGCGGAACAACATATTTGGTGAAAAGGAAAGTTCCTTTACAATTCACGTCAAACATCCTGTCCCATTCCTCTTCGGTGATATCTTCCACAAGTCCCTGTCCCACTATGCCGGCGACATTCACCAGAATGTCTATCCGTCCATACCGGTCGAGGGTGAAATCCACCACTTTTTTTACCTGTTCCCACTTGGTGACGTCTGCCGCCATTCCAATGCAACCTAATTCCGATGCAGCAGCCTGCACCTGTTCTTCTTTTAAATCGGTAATAACAACTGTTGCGCCATATTCCGCCAATTGTAGGGCAACGGTTTTTCCTATTGCTCCGGCTGCGCCTGTAACTAATGCTGTTTTACCCGAAAAATCTAAAATATTCATATATCTATAGTATTATTTTTTTGCACTAAACATTCACAAAATACGGTTATTCCTTCGGGATAACCCTTATTCGGTAATGTTATCAATTTGTTTATTTAATGTTATCAATATTAATATTATTTTACCGGAAAACGAAATCAATAGACCGAAATCATATATCAGTCGAAAATTCCACAAAGACATTAAATATCAGAAGCGCCGTTGTACGATATTTTTCTGCCTTTGCGGAAATTATATTCGACCTTTACTTACAATGTATTATTGACTTTCGATTTCTGTATTTTCATACTCTTTTTCTTTCATAATTTTATTCATACTTTGTCGGAGGTTCCGGACTCACTGCCGTTATCACATCGTATTCTTTGCGATAATCGGGATGTTCCCTAAACACGGTGTCCCTTCTTCCGTAATAAGTCCCGTAATATTGGCAATTGGTATCCACCCAATTGGTGATTTTCAACAATTCTTCGGGCTGTAGTTTGATTTTCTTGTGTATTTCGGCAAGATGTTCCGCTTTTTCCCTGTCTTTGGGGTCGCTTAGTTTTACATCCGGCGATAGCATGGACACCAAAATTGAGGCATACGAGCCGAGCGATTTTGCAGGCAGATAGTGTATATTCCCGGTTTTCGGATGATTTTCGCCTATCACCGGACCTAAAAGACCTCTGTTGCGTATCTTTGTGCGACGTTCGGGAACTAAACTCTCATACGATTTGTTAAACAAACGGGTGGCTTTGCCGGAAAGATTCAGCTTGTCGGGCGAATCGGTATCGCTGTGACAGCTAACGCAGTGTTTGTCCCATACCGGCTGCACATCGCGTGCATAGCTGAGGGTTTTGGCGGCGGCGGTTTCCCCTGCCTGGGCATAAGGCGTTTCTGCTTTGCGTTTCATTGCTCTGGGGGTTCTGCCGCTTATGCCGGGGGCTTGCGAAGTTGATTCGTGACAGCCTATGCAACTGCGGACTTCGCCGGGCATGTAATTTACGTAAGTGCGTTCTGTTTGAATTGCTCTGTAATTGGCGTCTAAGGCTTGCAGGATGATATTTTTTTCAGCCGGAACCAGGAATCGTGCAGAGCCGTCGGCTTCTACGGTTACTACGCCGTGCTGTATTTTCAGTCCCAGATGCGTATCCTTGGTGATTACGGCATGTTGCTGATCGTATTCGTCCTTCGTATATTCCGGTTTATAAAAGCGTCTTGCGCCCCAGGGACGCGGCACTTGTTCCAGTATGCGCAAATATTTTATCGACCCTTTTTCCACGCCTACCATTCCTTTATAAACATCGGTAACTATACATTCGGCGAGGTTTTGTTCGGCAAGTTCCCTGTTGAGGCTTGACGGAATCACGGGCGGAACTTCTCGTGCAACCAGCGGCATGGGACGGAAGCAGGAAATCTCTTTGTCGGAATAGACAGGTTCTGTTTTTCCGCCTTCGTGCAAAAGATACAACTGATAGGATTTGGAATCGTGCCATACGGTTCCTGCGGGTTTATGTGAAACCAGAAATTCCGAACGCGACAGCGGATAACTTTCTCTGAACAGCGGACCTTTTCCTCCGTAGTCATTTTTCCATTTGGTGGTATCCACCGGATCGCGGAAAGCGAATCCCGCTTCAGCGCGGATATCCGTATAGGGGGTTATATATGTCATCGGTTCGCGGGTTCGGATGTCTTTTGCCGTGTTGATGCGGACGATTGTTCCCACGCAGTTTTGCGGGCAGTGGGGCGTTCCGGTAAATACATATTCGTTGCGTGAACCCGGTATGGGACGTCCCATAATCATGGTAGTGGGAAAAGCTATATCGTTGCCGTATATTTCCACCGAATTGGAGCCGTCGGGATTTATAGCCCACAGGCATTTGACGGATACGGCGCCTTTATCGACATATTCCCAGCGGGTGTACATGATGCGACCGTCGGGCAGAAGACAGGGCGTGTTTTCCGAAACGGAGCTGTTGGTCAGTTTGCGCATGTTTGAGCCGTCGCCGTCGATGCGGTACAAAACGGTGGTAGTGAAAATATCCGGGGCGTCGCATAATATCCCGAAACGGCAGCGGGTCGAAATAAAGACTATTCCTCCGTCGGGGAGATAGCAGGGGTCGAGGTCTTCGGTGCCGTGGTGATAGCCGTCGATTTGGTATTTTTCCACTGTTTTTTCTTCATCGTCGGGCGAAAATGTGAGTTGCTTCAAGCCGCTTCCGTCCACGTTTATTTCATACAGTCGATAGCCTGTTGTCAGCGAGGCTTTATAGGCAAACACAATGCGTTTGGCGTCGAACGAAATGTCAAACGCTCCGAATATGCCGCCCGATAATGAGGGAGCCAGTTCCTGTGTTTCTCCCGTGCGCAGTGAAAGTATATAAAGATTTCCTCCCGGCAGGAATTTGGAGTTCAGATATTCCGTATAGTAGTGATTGCTGCTGTAGGTGAAGCGTTTCACAAAAACGATTTTTTCTATTCCCTGTTCAAGCAGTTGATTCCACACCGCTTTTTCTTCTGCGCTCGGAACATATACTTCATTCGATTTTCCTTTTGCGTCGGAAGGCGCAGGGATGAGGCAAAAGACGAGGGCTAATGCTATGAAGATTCTAATAACTTGATTTTTCACGACGGACAGGATTTTTAAACCTGAGTTTACACGTTGTAAAGGCGGATTTAAAGATTGACATTGAGCGTCGAAAAGGCTGCTTTTAGAGGTTCTCATTTCTGTAAATGTTTTCATATTATGATTATTTAATTGATTATACTCTTATGACATTTAGTCCGAATCTGGTTAATTTGTTTTTGTCGGCATCCGACAGATTTGTGTCTGTGATGATTGTCGATAAGCTGTTCAGGTCGGCTATGAATGCGAATCCTCTTTTTCCGTATTTCGACGAATCGGCAAGCAGTACGCTTTGTTGTGATCTTGACATGATTTTTTTACAGATTTCAGCCAATTCGATGTGATTGGCGGTTACTCCGCCGGTTTCGGTAAATCCGTCTGTTCCGATGAATGCCGTTTTGACATGGAATAATTCCAGGTCTTTCAGTGTCAGCGTTCCGGTCAGAGCCTCTGCCGCATTCATAAATTCGCCTCCTACCAGAGTTATACTCACGCTCGGATTTTTGCGGCAACTGTTCAGCAACAAGATGGAATTAGTTACAATGTGTATATTTTTTTTACCCAGCAGAAATTTAGGGATTAATGCGTTAGTAGTTCCGGCAACTATCATCACTCTGTCGCCGTCTTCTATCATGTCGGCGGCGGCTCTGGCGATGCGGATTTTTTCTTCCACATTAGATTTTTGTTGTGCTATGATAGCCTGATTGAACACTGCGGAGGATCTTCCGCGCGAGCAAACGATAAGTCCGCTTGATTCCAAATCGTTTAAATATTTACGCATCGTAACAACCGACACGCCGAATTTCTTACACATTTCTACTGTTGAGATATTATCATTATCATATAAATAATTCATAATCTCTTTTTCACTTGCCTTTGCATTTACTTTCATTATACTACACCTTTCATTATAGTTTTTATTTGACACAAAAGTAGTTTCTTTTTTTATATCTGCAAAAAAATATTTCTTTTTTTATAAAAACCTGTATTTGATGAATATCTTTTTTATATTATATGGCTGTCAATAAGATATAATATATAAAATGGCGTTGAAAATTTATTTTACAATCCGCTTTGTTTTAAAATGGTTGTTTTATTGTTAATTTTTGATGTTCTATGCTTTTTATTGGTTAAAGTCTTTAAAATTCTTAAGGTCTTTAATCCCCTTAAAGACGCTTTCCCGTTCATGGTTATCGTTTAAAAAAAAATATTACCTTTGCAGCCATAAAAATAATTAAAATGGGAAATATTATAGCAATCGTAGGACGTCCGAATGTAGGGAAGTCAACATTATTCAACCGTTTAGTAGGGATGCGTCAGTCTATTGTGGACGAAACGGCGGGCGTTACCCGTGACAGAGTGTATGGAAAATCGGAGTGGAACGGCAAAGAATTTTCGGTGATCGATACCGGCGGTTATGCCGTAAATTCGGACGATGTGTTTGAATCGGAAATAAGAAAACAGGTTTTAATCGCCATCGAAGAAGCGGATATTATACTTTTTATGGTAGATGTCACGTGCGGCATCACGGATTTTGACGAAAATATTGCGGATATACTTCGTCGTTCAAACAAAAAGACGCTTCTTGTGACAAATAAAGTCGATAATTCGGACAGACTGTTCAACGCCGCCGAATTTTATTCCTTAGGATTGGGCGACCCGTGGAGCATTTCGTCGGCAAACGGAAGCGGAACGGGCGATTTGCTGGACGCTGTCGTCGCCGGAATGGAACGCGAGGAGCTGACCGAAGAAACAATTATCCCGAATATCGCCATCGTGGGACGCCCGAATGTGGGAAAATCGTCATTAACAAACGCCCTCCTGGACGAAGACCGAAATATCGTGACCGACATCGCAGGAACTACTCGCGACAGTATCAGCACTCGATACAATAAATTCGGCTTCGATTTCAATATCATTGATACCGCCGGATTAAGAAAAAAAACAAAGGTGACCGAAGACCTTGAATTTTACTCCGGTATGAGAGCCATCAGAGCAATAGAACACTCCGATGTCTGTATCCTGATGATAGATGCAGCTTCGGGCGTGGAGGCGCAGGATATGAATATCTTCAACCTTATCGAAAAAAACAAAAAAGGATGCCTGATAGTAGTCAATAAATGGGATTTGGTTGAAGAAAAGAACAGTAACACAATGAAAGAATACGTGGAAGGAATCAGGAAAAAAATCGCTCCGTTCAACGATATTCCCATCATTTTTACATCGGTCATTAACAAGCAACGGATATTCGACGTGTTGCAAGCCGCAGTGACGGTGTGCAATAATCGCAGTCGCAAAATATCCACATCCAAACTTAACGAGGTGATGCAGGAAGCAATTCAGGCATATCCGCCTCCTGCAATAAAAGGTAAATACGTTAAGATTAAATATGTGACTCAATTGCCGACGCCGTACCCTACGTTTGCCTTTTTCTGTAATTTGCCGCAGTATATAAAGAATCCCTATAAACGTTTTCTGGAAAATAAATTACGTGAACATTTCGACCTTACGGGTGTTCCTGTATCAGTTGTATTACGACAAAAATAAATTTAAAGTCAATTTGAAGCAATGAATAAATTCTGTGTCATATTAAGCATTTCGATTATCGCAATCTCATGCGGAGGAAATAAAAGACAGTTTAACGCTAACGTCAATTTTGAACAAGTGAAGATCGAAGAAAACAGCCGTAAAACAGGCTCGGATTCAAGCTATAATGTATCCGTAATATGGAATAAACCCCTTGAAGCGCCTTTATATCTGAATGATTCGATAATGAAATATACCAAACTGCTGTTCGCCTCATGGTTTAATGTTTCCGATAATCGGGATTTCAACGCCTCCGTAGCCAATCACATGGAGGAATATCTGAAACGGGTCAAAACAAACGCTTTCAGGGAATATAATGCTTTCGATTTACATATAAATCCGGAGGAAATATATCAGAATAAACAAATCATCTCATTAGCCTACAGTTGGAATGTATATGAAGGCGGAGCGCATGGAAATTACGGCAAATATTGTTTCGTGATAAACAAAAACAGCGGAAACAAAATCTCCTACAACGCCCTTATCCGTAAAGACAAAGAACAGGAGTTTTTGCAATTAGCCGAACAGGAATTTAAAACCCAGTTCGGAATAAAAGCAAACGAAAACCTGTATGAATTATATACATTTGAAGACGACAAATTTCATTTGCCCGACGAATTTCACTTTACTCCGTCGGGACTTGTTTTTTACTACAACCCTTACGAAATAGCCCCCTATTCCGCCGGACTGATAGAACTCCTGTTGCCATACAACAAAATCCAAGATTTTGTGAATTACATGGACTGAATATTATGGAGATTGAGGACTTTAAAGTCCTTAATCTACCAATGACGACAAGCGCAGTTATTACTATTTTTTCACCAATGTACTATCGAAAAAATTTGTGTAGATACTATTGGTCCCGAAGTGGGCGCGACCCTCTCCCGAAGTAATGTCACTAATGCTTTGGGGGCAGGGAGACTTTTAATTAATTATATTCAGCATTTTCACTGTTGCTTGTATAGCTGATATAGTTTGGTCGGGGTCGAGACCGCGGGTTTTAAATTCTTTTTCGTCGGTTTGCCATGTGATGACGGTTTCGACCAAAGCGTCCGTCAATCCTCCGGGAGGGATAGTAACCGTATAATCCGTCAATTTGGGGAGTTTGATATTCAGCGGGGCATAAATTTTTCTCAACACATTCATAAAAGCGTCATACTGTCCGTCGCCGGCGGAGGTTTCCTCATAACATTCGTCGTTTACCGAGATGCTTAGCGTTGCCGACGATTTCAATCCTTTGGCAACGTTGAGCGAATAGTTTTTAACTCTGATTTTTTGTTCTCCGCCTTCGTTTTGCAGCACATCCGAAATGATATAGGGCAGGTCTTCGGCAGTAACGTTTTCCTTTCTGTCGCTGAGTTCTATCACACGGTCGGTTACGCGGCGTATGTCTTCGGGGTCGAGGAGAATACCCATTTCTTCGAGGTTTTTGAGGATGTTCGATTTACCGGACGTTTTTCCGAGCGCGTATTTGCGCACTCTTCCGAAACGTTCGGGGAGCAGGTCGTTACAATACAGCCGGTCTTTATTGTCGCCGTCGGCATGAACCCCGCAGGCTTGCGTAAAGACGTTTTCGCCCACAACGGGTTTGTTTGCCGGTATCCGTATGCCCGAAAACGTTTCAACCATTTTCGACAGTATTGTCAGCTTCTCTTCATTCACCTGCGTGCGCCGTTCCGTGTGATCTCTCAACACGGCGACGATACTTGCCAGCGGCGTGTTTCCCGCCCGTTCGCCGAGTCCGTTTACCGTAGCGTGCAGTCCTTTTATTCCCGCTTTAGCGGCAGCCAGCGAATTGGCAACGGCGAGGTCGTAATCGTTATGCGCATGAAAATCGAAATGTATATCAGGATAGCGCTTGCACATTTCGCTGCAAAAGCGAAATACTTCGTCGGGCGACAGTATGCCCAGAGTATCGGGCAACATAATGCGTCGAATGGGGACGTCCCTCAGGTTATCAACCAGATAAAACACATAATCCTTCGAATGACGCATACCGTTGCTCCAGTCCTCAAGATAAAGATTGGCGCTCATGCCCGCCGTTGTTGCCGTTTCGACCACATTGCGTATATCCGTCAGGTGTTCGTCGGGCGTTTTGCGCAACTGTCCTTTCAGGTGTTTCAGCGAGCCTTTGCTCAAGAGATTCACCACCTTTGCTCCCGCCTCCTTTATCCAGTCGATGGATTGAGCGCCGTCGATAAAAGCCAGAACCTCCACCTGTTTCGAGCGATTGGTTTGTTCCGCCCATTCGGTGATACGTTTCACCGCCTCCAGTTCGCCGGCAGAAACGCGTGCCGAAGCAATCTCAATGCGATCGACCTTGACTTCTTCGAGCAAAAGGCGTGAGATATGCAGTTTTTCCGAAGCCGTATAAGCCACTCCGGAGGTTTGTTCCCCGTCGCGCAGGGTGGTATCCATTATTTCAATTTTGTTTGTCACGATAAATTTCCTTTTTTCAGTTTTAAATTACTTTTATTGATTGATTAAACAGCATTTCCGTTCAGAACAATGTCAATTGCCGGTAGTCGGCTGTTTTTTTGCAGAACGATTTGCGGTGATAGGGGCTAAGTCCGAATTTTGCGACTGCCTCGCGATGCGTTTTTGTGGGGTATCCCTTGTTTATTTCCCATTGATAGTCGGGATATTCCTCTGCTATTTGATTCATATATTCGTCGCGGTATGTTTTTGCGAGTATCGAGGCTGCGGCTATTGAGGCATAAATCGAATCGCCCTTAACGATGCAGGTGTGCGGAATGTCGTTATAGGAGGCGAATTTGTTTCCATCGACCAGAATAAACGCCGGTTGCACCGACAGGGCTTTTAATGCCCGGTGCATCGACAGGATCGAGGCTTTGAGGATGTTGGTTTTGTCGATTTCGCAGTTATCGGCGCAAGCCACCGCATAACATACGGCATGTTTTTCGATGTACGTTCTCAGCTCGTTTCTCACCGGTTCTTTTACCTGTTTCGAATCGTTCAGTTGGGGATGATAAAAGTTTTCGGGAAGAATCACTGCCGCCGCGTACACCGGACCTGCCAAACAACCTCTTCCTGCTTCGTCGCATCCGGCTTCGAGTCTGCCCGGTTGAACGGAGCCTAATAAAATTTTTAACGTTTCGTTCATGTTTATCATACCCTGTCAAGCCTGATTATCCCTGTGATTGTAGAAGTTTGGGCGATATTTTCAATCAGTTTTGCCACAAAAGCATTTCCTCCCGATTTAAGATAGATGTCTTTAACCATCATCATTATTTCTTTCACAAGTTCGGCGGATACGTTTATTGTCAACGTTTTTCCTTTGATGGAGGCTTTCGTTTCAGGCTTGGAAAAATTGACAGCCATGCCGTCCGAAAATATTATCGTATTTTCTTTTACAAGATATTTAGTTTTAGTATCCTTGTCGGCAATGACAACCGTGCCGGATTTTGTAAATTCCACAATCATCTTCGACAGGTCGGCTGTGATCATGCTATTGAGGCTCGAATCCGAAGTTTCGACCTGCACTACATTCCATTTACCTGCGATTTCGTCTTTTAATTCACCCGCATCCACCCGCGTCGCCGCCAAAACTGCCAACAACAACAGCAATATCGCTTTTCTCATTAATTTCTTTTGGGAACTCCTAAAAACTTGATTTTTCAAGGCAGACAAGATTTTTAAACCAGAGTTTACTAATTGTAAATGAGGATTTAAAAATTGAAGTCGAACGCCGAAAAAGCAGTTTTTAGGAGTTCCCTTTTTTACTAATTTATCCATTTCATTATATATGTTACCGAATTTTACGCGGCAAAGGTATAAAATTGTTTTAATAATCAATTTTTCGTTTAAGGTCTTTAAGGACTTTAAAGCTCTTAAAGACCTTAGATGAAGGCTGAAAGGCTGTCATTCTCTCTTGTTTATTGCTTGCAATATTAACCCTCGCAATGACTGCTACGCCGAACGAAAGGAACGTAGTCGCCTCCCTCCATAACGTTTCAAAATAAGATTTAGCTCAAATCCTCAAAAAGTATTTGTAAATTATTCCACCGACCTTTTTCTAATTGATAATTCGCAAAAAGCCTCCCCTACCCTACTCTCCTTTCGGGTATCCACACAAATTTTTTCGATAGTATATTGTTGAAAAAGTAGTAATGACTGCGCTTGTCGTCATTGCGACGGCGTAGCCGGAAGCAATCCAGAAATAGACTTATTTTATACTTTATTTTTCTGAATTGCTTCGGCTTACGCCTCGCAATGACGACAAGATGAATGAAGGGAACGTAATGGCTAAATCTTATTTTGAGGTGCTATGGATGGAGTTCCCTTCGTT
>JAISRS010000106.1 GCA_031273485.1 Prevotellaceae bacterium | reverse complement strand
TTATGCGGGCTAAATTCATTTGCCCCGCAAGACTTTGTTGTAAAATTGAAATTAATTGAGTACTTTTGCACTCTGCCCTGATGATTTTGTTTTTCTTCATAACAATTTGTAAATAAGTTGCAAAGATACAAAATCTCAAGGTTTTTCCAAATAAATTGTTGACTTTTTGTTGACTTTAAAATAATTAGAAGTAAAAAATTAATTTTTGTCATCTACTAAAGGAATTCGATTAAAATTCGTGGATAAAAAAGTATTCGCGGATAGTTTCGCGGATGAAAAAAGTCTTCGCGGATAAAAAATTCAATAAATATTCCTACTTTTGTATTCGGATTTGAAGTTAAATCCGGCGATTTTAATTGTTATTGAAGTATATTATAAAAATAAATTAAAAATGAGAAGTCAGGATATTTCGAAAAGATTTGAAAAAGTTCCCGTAGATGTGTTTGCCGATTCGGAAAGCGCCTCGAAAATAGTAGCAAAGAAAATAGCGGAGACTATTCTCAAAAAACAGTCGGAGGGAAAACCCTGTGTACTGGGGTTAATAGCCGGTTCTACCGCCGTGGGCGTTTACGAAGAACTGGTCGATATACACAGGAAAAAAGGCTTGAGTTTCAAGAATGTATTTGTGTTTAACATTGATGAGTACTATCCCTTGCCGCCGGCAGAAATACAGAGCCATCACCTGTATCTGCACGAATATTTGTTTTCCTGTCTGGATATTCCCGAAGAAAATATCAACCTGCTGCGGGGAGATATTCCGAAAGATAAAATTTCCGCGTTTTGCAAATCGTACGAAGACAGGATAAAAGAGCTTGGAGGTATTGATTTGCAGCTGTTGAGCCTTGACGGCAGAGGACAGATCGGCGCCAACGAACCCGGTTCCGACAAATATTCGGAAACCAGACTGATTACGCTGGATTATGCTACCCGCATGGGCGCCGCAAGCAATTTCTACGGAGAGGAAAATGTGCCGAGATACTGTCTGACAATGGGTCTGGGAACAATAATGAACGCCCGCGAAATCATCCTCATGGCATGGGGCGAAGGAAAAGCGAAAATAATCAAAAAGGTTATCGAAGAGAAGATTACGGAAATGGTTCCCGCATCGTATCTGCAGGAACATGCGGCTGTATCTTTTATTCTGGATGATGCGTCGGCTTCGGAACTGACCCGTATAAAAACGCCGTGGCTTACGGGAAATGTCGTATGGAACAGCAAATTAATACGCCGTGCGGTATTCTGGCTGTGCCGAAAATTGGACAAGCCCATCCTTAAAATAACAGACAGAGACTACAACGACAACGGGCTTGGCGACCTTATATCGGAACACGGTACCGCAAGTCAAATCAATATACAGGTGTTTAACGATTTGCAGCACACCATTACCGGCTGGCCCGGAGGAAAACCCAATGCCGACGACAGTACCCGTCCCGAACGCGCATATCCTTTTCCCAAAAGAGTTGTCATATTCAGTCCTCATCCCGACGACGACGTCATATCCATGGGAGGGACATTTATTCGCCTGTGTACTCAGGGTCACGAAGTTCATGTGGCTTACCAGACATCCGGCAATATCGCCGTTTTCGACGACGAGGCTGTGAGATTCCTTGATTTCGTCCGCGAAATAGGCTCGATATACAGTCTTGCTCCCGAAGTAACCGACAGGGCTTATCATGCTGCAAAAGAATCCGTAAGGCTGAAAAAACCGGGAGAGACCGATTCCGTGGAAGTGAAAATGATAAAAGCTGCTATCAGACGTACCGAAGCGCGTGCCGGAGCCTTGTATGCGGGCGCGCCGGAGGAAAATATCCATTTCCTCGACCTGCCTTTCTACGAAACGGGAACGGTGAAAAAGAAACCTGTCGGCGAGGAAGACATCAGGATAATAACGGATTTACTGCAAAAGATCAAACCTCACCAGATATATGCCGCAGGCGATTTGACCGACCCTCACGGAACGCACAGAGTTTGTTTTCAGGCAATAATAGAAGCGGTAAAACGTCTGCAAACGGAAGAATGGATGAAAGACTGCCGCATATGGCTGTATCGCGGTGCATGGCAGGAATGGGATGTCGCCGAGCAGGAAATGGCTGTGCCTCTAAGTCCCGAAGAGACATATATTAAACGTATGGCTATTTTCAAACATCAGTCGCAAAAAGACCGTCCTCTGTTTCCGGGTACGGACGCCAGAGAATTTTGGATGCGGGCGGAAGACAGAAACCACGCTACGGCAGTGATTTTCGACAAGCTGGGTATGGCGGAATACCAGGCTATCGAATTGTTTGTCGAATATAAATTCAATGCGACAGTGTAACATAAGGCGGAAAATGCCGGAGCACGCGGACAACGCGGATTTTCGCAGATAAATTAAAACGCAGATTATTATGTTATTTAATAATCCGCTTTCCGCTTAAGCGCAACCCGAAAACAAATCAGGCAGTCGGGCAGAAAAAGTTTATCCTGCGGAATATCAATTCTGCAGTCCCGAAATTTTAAGGAGAAGCAAAAAATTAAATATTAACTCATTGTCATTTTTACGTGTTGTCCTATCAGGACTGCCGAAATGCAATTTGGCAAAATTCAAAATCTTTGAACAATAATCCCTGCCAATAAAATAAGATGATAATAAGAGCATTATGAATAAAGGGCGGTTGCATGGAATTTTATCGAATTGCATTAGATTTTAAATTGAGGGACAAAAACGGGACAAAAATTTGCACACAATAAAAACATGTTGTATCTTTGCGTCGAATTTTAAAACAGGTAATTATGGCAATAATTTATTCCTTGTCCCCTAAGTTGGACGAAAAAAGACGGCAGGAAATCTTAATCCGTTATAAAGTCGGGAAAATTTCAGCAAGAGCCAAGAGTAATATTTTTGTTCTATCGGATTGGTATTCTTTTGTCACAGGCAATAACACTGATACTCCATTTAAAGGGAAACGTACTATTACAGAAGTGATGAAAGGCACACAATCTTATCACGAACAGCAAAAAACGAAACTTGCCGAAATGAATATCCGTATTTCGGAAGCCTCAAAAACCGCCGACAGAAGTAACAGCGAATGGCTGAAAACAGCCATTGACAAGTATAATTTCCCCGAAAAATACGCTCCCAAAGTTGCGATAGCAGAAAAGCCCACATTATTCCGTTTTATATCGGGATTTATAGATGAAGCCTCCAACCGTAAGGACAAAGACACCGGCAGAAATTTGTCAAAAGCAACAATAAAGCAATACAAAGTCGCTGAAAAATGGTTAAAAGAGTTTGCCGGAACAATGCAGCGGAATGATTTTGATTTTAACGAAATAGACCAATCTTTTTATAATAAGTTTGTCGAATATTTACAGGGGAAAAATTACACACAAAATAATATTGGGAAGAATATCAAGCAGCTTAAAGTTTTTCTGAACGAGGCAAAATCTCAAGGGCGTAATAATCAGGAACATTATAAAAGTTTCCATGTATTTACGGAAGATACGGATACCATTTACCTGAATGAAGCCGAATTGCAACAACTCAAAGATGCCGACTTTTCCAAAATTCCCCACCATGACCGTGTGCGGGACTGTTTTTTGTTGTTGGCGTGGACAGGCAGCCGTTTTTCCGATTTGAAAAAAATAGCAAAAACGGATATTAAAGACGGTTTTATTACATTCCGGCAGCAAAAGACAAATGCAAAAGTAGTTATCCCACTACACCCCGTTGTATCGGAAATATTGGAGAAATACAATTACAATTTACCCGCCGAAATAAGCAATCAACGATTCAATGAGTACGTTAAGGAAGTGTGCAAACTTGCCGAAATCAACGGCACGGAGACAATGACACGAACCGTAGGCGGGAAACTTGTAACGGAAAAATTTGAAAAATGGGAACATGTATCAAGCCATACCGGACGCCGCTCCTTTTGTACCAACATGTACAAACGGGGATTGCCTGTTATTATGATAATGAGTGTTAGCGGGCATCGTACCGAAAAATCATTTTTAAAGTATATCAAGGTGAAACAGAACGAACACGCCGAAATGATGAAAAAAGCATGGGAAAACATGTATAAGCAATATAATGTGA
>JAISRS010000066.1 GCA_031273485.1 Prevotellaceae bacterium | reverse complement strand
TCGAAACTGCGTTCAGGGCTTTAAAGTCGAGCGGTTTCAACATTGAAGACACGCATTTAACGGATTTGAAGCGCATTGAAAAACTGTTTTCGATTGTTATGGTGGCGTTTGCATGGGCGTATGTCGTTGGGATTTACATCAACGACCACATCAAGCCAATCACTATCAAAACGCACGGCAGACGGGCGAAAAGTCTTTTCAAATATGGACTGGAATGTATTGCAAATATCCTGTTAAATATCTGTAACTCAAATGATCTTGATGTATTTAAATTTTTGTCATGTACTTAAGTTTTTTGGACAAAAAATCCAAAGCCGCTTATTCCGTATCTCAAAGAATTGGATGAAAGAGGTATTCAATATTATTTTCAATTCACATTGAACGATTACGAGAAAGAAGGCTTTGAACCCAATGTCCCGCCGTTAAAGGAACGGATAGAAACATTCAAAGAACTTTCGGGATTAATCGGCAGGGAAAAAGTAATCTGGCGTTTCGACCCTTTGATTGTTACGTCGGCAATCACGCCGCGCGATTTACTCGAAAAAATATGGAATGTCGGCAACCAATTGAAAGGTTTTACCGAAAAATTGGTATTCAGTTTTGTTGATGTAAAAGCCTATCGTAAAGTGCAAAACAATCTCGTAAAAGAAACATCCTTCTATTCAAAAGAGAGCGTTGAAAATGCGGAATTGAATACGGAACAAATAGAAAAAGTGGTAGAAGGATTAGTAAAAATCAGGGAACGTCGGCAATCCGAAGGTTGGGATATAGCGTTAGCTACCTGTGCGGAAAGTATTGATTTGGAAAAATATGGGATTGAGCATAACCGTTGTATTGACGACGAGTTGATGAAACGGATTTTTGCTCAAGATAAAGACTTAATGTATTATTTGTCCTATGGAAAACTTCCTGATAAATCCGTCTTATTTACGGAAGATACGGTAAATCCGCCCAAACAAATCAACTTAAAAGACAATGGACAGCGAAAAGTGTGCGGATGTATGATTAGTAAAGACATTGGCATGTACAATACCTGTAATCATCTGTGCGTCTATTGTTATGCCAACACATCCAAATCGACGGTTGAAAGAAATATTTCCTTGCATCACGAAAACAACGAAAGTATTATTCCATAATCGGCTCATAAATTATTTTGGTCACCGAATCACACGAATTTTTTAGTTCATCGTTCATTTTACGGCTTTGTAGCTTTTCTTCCATTCTATTAGACCTGAAATAGCTGTAAAAACGAAGACAAAATATAATATTCCTGTCGCCCAGCCCACGGTTATAGCGTAAAATGGAGTTGATAGAATATCTACAATTAGCCAGATAGCCCAGTTTTCCAATTTCTTCAATGCCATAAGATATTGCGCTACAATGCTTGCCGACAATATAAATGTGTCGATGTAAACATATTTTGCTTTTTCGGGGAACAGCGACGGCAGCCATGTATCTATATTCGACATTACATAACCGAGCGCTAATGTGAGAATTGCTATTATCGCTACCACCAAAATGCGGTTTTTAAGAGTAAGTAGAGTAACTGCGAGAGTATTATCGGATTTAGTGACTTCTTGTTTATCGGGATGAGTCCATTTATAAAGACCGTACGCATTAAAAGCAAAGAACACAATTTGCAAAGCCATAGACGAATACACTCTTTGTGTAAAAAACACAAAAAAGTATAATGCCGTTCCCGCCATTCCGAGAGGGAAAGTCCAGATTTTTTCTTTCACCGCGCAAACAATACACAGGAAAGTGATGATAACTGCAATTGCTTCAATAAACGAACCTGTCGATACCGGGCAGTTTCCAAGTGTAAAAAGTATGTCTTCCATATTATTTCAATATCAAATCCTGTTTCTCCGAAAAAGATTAAGATTATGTAAAATTTTATTTTTTCTTTCTAAAATAAGCGAATCCAAGACGAGTAGTATAAGTGCAAGAGTTAAAGGGATATAAAAAAATTCGTAATATGCTTTAAATTCTTCCGACATTAATTCTTTCTTTTCCATTTCTTTTATACTCTGCAAAATAGCGTCTAATCCCAAACTGGACTGTGACGCAATGGTTGTAGTTCCGCCTCCTGCCGACGATACAAGTTTCAGAGTATTTTGGTCTAAACGCGACATAACAATCTCTCCTGCCTTGTCTTTCAGCATACTGCCGTCGGAGAGAATTATCGGCGCCCCTTCCGTTGAGCCTATTCCTATAGTATGTATAGTTATTCCGTCTTTATGTGCAATTTCGGCTATTTCCACCGGATTGCCTTCCTGATTTTCTCCGTCGGTTATTATCACCAATGCTCTGCTTTGTTCGCTTTGAGATGAAAATGATTTCATAGCCAATGCAATAGCCTTAGACATATCCGTCCCCTGACGTGAAACGATGTTTGTGTTTATGGAGTTGAGAAATAATTTTGCAGACATATAATCGTTTGTAACAGGCAGTTGAACGTATGCATCTCCGGCAAAGACAATAAGTCCTATTCTGTCTTCTTTTAAATTCTCCACCAAGCGGGAAATCGCAAGTTTGGAACATTCCAGACGGGAGGGTGAAAAGTCCGTAGCCAGCATACTGTTAGAAACATCAAGCGCAATTATAACTTCGGCGCCTTTGGATTTTACCTCTGCAACAACCTGCCCGATACGGGGTTGCATAATTGCCGAAACAAAAAAGAAGATTGCTGCGCAAATCAATATTATTTTTACCCATCCTCTAAACCTTGAAGCCAAGGGCATCAGCGATTTCATCAATTGAATATCCCCGAAACGGGATAACTGCCTGCGCCTCAGATATACGCTAAAACTGTAAATCGCCAATAACAAAGGTATTAGGAGCAGTAGCCATGCAAAATGAGGATTTTTAAATTCTATCATCGTTTTTTTGATTTATGGGATTCGTCTTAAAATAAATAATCGAAAAATTATCTCAAACATCAGAATACAAAATGCTGCCAAAGCATACTGCAAAAATTCTTCCTTATAGACAGGAAAACTGTCAACCAGACTTTTTGTTTTTTCCATTTCGTTAATTTGACTGTAGATTTCAACAAGTTTGGTATTATCGGTTGCTCTGAAATACTGTCCTCCGGTTTGTGTGGCGATTTCCTTCAACAAATCTTCGTCGATTTCTACCGGATACATCTGCATTTGAACGCCAAACGGAGTTGTGACAGGGTATGGGGCAGTTCCGTTTGTGCCTATCCCTACGGTATAAACCCTGATTTTGTACAGTTTGGCTATTTCGAGCGCCGATTGTGGCGTCACGTTGCCGTAATTATTCACTCCGTCGGTCATCAAAATCACAACTTTACTTTTTGCATCGCTGTTTTTAAGACGACTGACGGCTGTTGCCAAACCGTTTCCGATGGCAGTACCGTCTTCTATTAAATCTGTTTGAACTTTGGCAATAAGATTTATGAGAGTCGCCCTGTCGGTTGTTGGAGGACATTGAATGAAACTCTCTCCGGCAAAGACAGTTAAACCTATCCGGTCGGTTTGTCTTTGAGAAACAAATTCAATTGCAATATCTTTTGAGGCATTCAGTCTGTCGGGTTGAAAATCTTGCGCCAACATACTCGTCGATACGTCCATTACCAGCATAATATCTACGCCTTCCACACTTGTCAGTTCAAATTCCTTTGATGACCTTGGACGTGCAAGAGCTATGATTATCAATATAAAAACAAAGCAGCGCAACACAAACGGTATGTGTTGCAAATAGCGATAAATCCCTTTGGCTGCTTTTTTTAACGGAGCAACAGTTGAAATTTTGAGCGTCGCCCAGGATTTTTTACCCCAGATCACGTACCACACTATATAAGGCGCAAGGAGGAGTAATATCCACAATACAAAGGGATTCTCAAATTGAGGTATGTTCGGAATCTCCAGAATTTCCAGAATCTTCTTCATTTTCGGATTTTTTTAATTCGTTTATTATGATATTACTTTGTATCACAAAGTTAGAGGCATCCTGCCAACTCGTTTCACATTCGGATACGGAGGCTTGATATTTGGCAAATTTAACCAAATCGGCGACGGCGAATAAATCCTCAACATTTTTAATTATATGCGGTGGATTAAAAACCGTGTCGGGCAATACGGATAATATCTCATCCGATGTTTTTTCCATCATGGAAATGTTTATTATCAGTTCAATATACTCTCTCACAATATCCGTAAGTTTAGAATAATAGTCTTTTGGGCGCGTGACGGCAAGGTTGGAAGTTTTTAGTTTCTCCAATTCATCCCTTGCCCACTCAAACGGATTAATATTTGACATAAGCGCTCTTCGTTTTTTTGCTTTCGTAGCAATAATAATTATTATTGCAATGATTGGCATTAGCAAAATTAATCCTGCCAAGATAAACAGCGCTGTGAGCCACCATCTTGAGGGATATGTTTTGATTTCCTTAATATCATACGGCTCAAAATTTTCGGACAAATCGATGGTTTTCACCGATAAAGCTAATTCCTTATTGCTGTATATCGTATCCAGTCCGGATGCGGTTAGTTTAAACACAGGAAATCTGTTGAGTATATAACTTCCTTCATCAAAGGAAGTTATGAGGTATTTTCTTTCCATGCGCCGTACCTCCGTATCCTTAGATTTTAATGTATCAATACCTTTAGCCTCAATTAGCTCTATTCCCGGAACCAATTCTTTTTCAAAATCCGGGAAAAAAATAACATCATTTTTGGGAGATACAACAGAAACTTTGAGGGTTATCTGGTCTCCGATAACAATCGTATCTTGTTGAGGCTCTATATCTAAAGTTATTTCGATTTGTGCTTTCGTCGTGCCAAAACAAAATACGGCTAAAACAAACAATAGAAGCCAAGTCTTCATATTTATCACATCATTAATTTTTCGCAAAGGTATTAAAAAAGATATTTCTCTGCCAAATTTTAGTCGAAACATTAAAACAAAATCTTTATGAAAACTATCGGGCTTTTGTGATTATTTGAGGTTTATGAGATTTATTTTTTTTGCAAAACAGGTCTTTTTGTAAAAAATCCGTCATAACGGATTAATAAATGTCAATATTTATATATAATTGATTAATATTCAAAAAATAAAAGCATTACTAAACAGAATGCGAATTTAGTTTTCGGAAACGGATAGTAATGCTTGGGAGCATCTCCAATAGAAGGATTTCTCATTCTATTTTGTTCAGCCCTATATAATTATTTTCTCACTGCAAAGGTACGACACAAAAGAGCCATTTGGTGCGCTTTTTATGTTCTTTAACATATTTTTTATGGTTACATGTTGAATATTTTGATGAATTTTTCAAGTTAGATGTTTTATTTTTAGCGTTTTATTTATATATATTTCATATATTGATACATAAAATATTTTGTGCTGCTTAGTTAAACTCTAAACAGCGCTTAAACTATGGTTTTTTATTGTACTAATAAGTTGATTATAACGCTTATATATATTTACAGCACTAAATATACATTTTTATTTTGTTAAAAACAACGTTGTGAACGATGAACGTCTTGAACTATGAACTATGAATGGCACGCAGATGACGCAGATTGGAAGGATTTACGCAGATTTATAATTCATTATTCCTTAAACAGCAACTCATTGTTTTAGGACTTTGGAAGGCGCCGCCCCCTGACAGGGTTCAAAACCCCTATTAGGATTTCAGAGGCGGTTATCACAGACACACCTTTAATTCAAGGATTTCAACCCCTGACAGAGGTTTTGAACCCTGTTAGGGAGCACCGGCATGGAATCATGAAAATCCTTCAATCAAGTAAATCATGGTTCAGACAAAAAAAGCGTGTAATTCGGTGACAAAGAAAAAAATTCGTGTAATTCGTAAAAATCCGCAGGATTTTAAATTCGTGTAATTCGTGTAATTCGTGGATAAAAAAAATTCATGTAATTCATGGATAAAAAAATTCGTGTAATTCGTAAAAATCCACAGGATTTTAAATTCGTGTATTTCGTGTAATTCATGGATAAAAAAATCATGCAATTCGTGGATAAAAAAAATCGTTCAATCAGTTTATTTCGGCGACAAAAAGATAAAAGTTAATTCGTGATTATATATCTTTGCGGATTATATAGTATCGTTTAATTATTAAAAATGAGAGTATTTGTAGTTAATATCGGAGTTATTTCGGCATTGGGAGCAGGAATTGAGAATAATCTTTACAAACTGATTAACATGCAGCATGGATTGAAT
>JAISRS010000015.1 GCA_031273485.1 Prevotellaceae bacterium | reverse complement strand
CAGATGGTAATTCCTATAATGATCAAGGCAATGGCATTATTTTTTATCAAGGAGCTACTGATTTTGGAAGTAGATTTCCCCAAATACGACAGTATACAACAAAACCTGCACGACTTGCTAAACAAGGTGATATTCTCTTAAGTGTTCGTGCGCCAGTTGGTGCTATCAATATCGCAAATAATGATTGTTGTATCGGACGTGGTTTAGTTGCCCTAAACAGTAAAGCTAATACAATAACTTATCTATATGAAGCTATAAAAACCTTAAAACAAATATTTGACCGCCGCAATATTGATGGAACAACATTCGGAGCAATAGCCAAGGATGACTTATTTTCTTTAAATGTAATAGATCCTGATAACAGTATACTGGACAATTTTCATCTATTCGTTTATCCAATGTTTATTCGGATGAATATTTTGGAGCAAGAAAACCAATCACTCGCTTCCCTCCGTGATTTTCTCCTTCCAATGCTTATGAATGGGCAGGTAACGGTAAAAACTAGTAAAAAGGCAAAGAAATGATAAATACCGTGTTCGTTATTGGGGCTGGCGCAAGCCATGAAATTGATATGCCCTTGGGAAGCGTTCTGAAAAAACAAATAGCACAGCTCTTTAAACGAGATAGCGCTGAAATATCGATTTCTGCACATCAGAATCCAAAGAAAAATGTCTACCAATCTCTCGAATTATATCAAACCGGTACAATTCAGAGAACAAGTCAACGGCTGATTGTGGGAGATAACACCCCCGAGTGGGTCAAAAATTTGATTTTGGCGGAATCAATTGATAATTTCATTAATAATCACCGGGACAAGGAAGATTTGGTTGTTACTTGTAAAGTTGGTATAATTCAGGCAATATTGCAGACAGAAGAAAAAAGCAAGCTGTTTGATAATAGACCCAAAAGTAATTTTTATAAACTCCCCATGTATTTTAAAGACATCGAGGATACTTATTATGTTGCACTCTGGAAAAAATTGATAGAAGGCTGTCTTTACCATGAATTAGTTGAACGGCTTAAGCAAATCACCTTTATTGTATTCAACTATGACCGTTCCCTTGAATACTTTTTGTACAATGCTATAAAAGAATACTATGAAATAGACGATAAGGAATCGGCAAAAGCAGTGAATGGGATAAATATTATTCATCCCTACGGGCAGGTTGGATTTCTTGATTGTCTACATGAAGATGGAATTCATTATGGTTCTCTGTCAACGCCGGAAAAAATATGCGGTCTGGTACATGAAATAAAAACTTTTACAGAGACGGTAAATCCAGACAATGAGACTTATAAAAAAATGTATAAGTCAATATCAGCGGCAGAAAGATTAATTTTCCTGGGATTTGCCTATCATGCCCAAAATTTACAATTATTATTCCCCGAAGGCCTGTATGACGAAAATTCACAATTCAGAAAAAACAAATATCCTACAAGAAGGTCGGCACTTGAAATTTATGGTACTTGTTTTGGATTATCTGATGTAGACCAACAGTATGTAAAGGGAAAATTGAATGGGATTACTGAAAATGTAGCCATCAGGGGATTCTTTGATGGTGAATGCCGTAAATTTTTCAGTGAATACAATTTGGCACTTTCATTTTTGTAATAGGATATAAAATGATAAGGGAAATTGAATTAGCGCAATTTTTAAGAAGTTTCAAAATCGCTCCTAATGGTCAGATGGCCTTTTTTCTGGGTTCAGGATCATCTATCCAAGCCGGTATTCCAACCGGCTCGAATCTTGTTTGGGAGTTTAAGAAGGAAATTTATTGCAGTGAAACTAAAACTTCTCCCGAAAAATTTAAAGATTTACAGTCAACGGCAAATAGAGCAATTCTTCAAGGATATTTTGATGCGCAAGAAAATAATCCTAAACTGTATGATTCTTCCGAATATTCTCATTATTTTGAAAAATGTTATCCCGCAAGTACTAACAGGGAACAGTTTATTAGAAATTTAATGCGGGATATAAAACCATCTTTAGGATATAACTGTCTTGGGGATCTCATTATAAAAGGTAAGATAAAGAACGTCTGGACAACAAATTTTGATGAATTGATAGAATCCGGCATAAAACAGCTTGAGGCAGGATTTAGTTTTAGGGTTCTAAGCAGCGCAAATAAAGATAGTATAAATATCACTTATGACAAAGATTTCCCAAATATTTATAAACTTCATGGGGATTATCGTTATGACAAAATAAAAAACACCCTTCAAGAGGTTCAGAAATTAGAAATCTCAATGAATAAGAAATTTGAAGAATCACTTTTTGATGGGGGATTAATTATAGCAGGTTATTCTGGAAGTGATGAATCCATTATGAGTATATTAGAAAAAACAGTTTCTAATTCTCGTTTTTTACCAAATGGCATGGTATGGCTGAAACATAAATATTCGGAGTTGTCAGAGCGTACCAAGATATTAATGAATCAAACTTGTGATAATAATGAAAACTCAGGAGTTATTGAAATAGATGGTTTTGATGAATTTATGTATTCATGTTATCAAAATGTATCCGGTGATAATCAGATAATAAATGAACATTGGAAGGATTTTTCGAATAGATGTCTACCTGTTAATTTTTCATCTCCAAAAGCAAACTATTTTATTAAACTTAATACTTTTGAATCAACATCCATTCCAAAACCTGTTTCTTTTGATTCAGACATTGCAAGTTGGAAAGAATTAAGGGAGATAGTAGGGACGGCATCGTTAATAGTGGCATTATTTGCAAGAAAAATATATTGTTTTGGTTCTCTTGATGTAATAAATAAAACTTTTCAACAACATATTCTTTCTAAACCTATAACCGAAGATATTCCATCAAGGTATCTATATCGAAATAATTCTTTTTATACCGGTATGCTCTATGCCCTGATAGATATATCATTATCAGCAAAGGGCGCTATAAATAAATTTGGTAGAAACAAATATTATAATACGGTGAAAAAAGAGCAGGTAACAGAAAACTATATACCGTATTGTGTTTATGATGCTATTGAAATCGGACTTGAATACATTAATGGTAAATATCATTTATCATTGCTGCTCACTGTTTATATTACCGATAATGATGGAAATCCAGTAAATAAAGACATAAGGAAGGTAGTAACCAATAAGAAAATGTCCACCACATGGAATGCATCATATGATGAAAAATTAAAAAATTGGAATAGATTATTGCGGACAAATAATGTCGGTTTTATTGAATTCAATTACGTAGGATTTAATCTTCAATTTAACCATGCCTGCATAACTTATGGGAACACAAATAAAACAGGGAACTACCCTCAAAGAACCGTTTATCAATTCGATGAGCCAATAATGCTATTTAACATAAAAAACAAAGATGCCAAAGGAATTAATCAATTACGGGGCATTGCTGGATATGGACCTATTGATTTCTCATACGCAACAAACGAACAGCGATACTCAATTAAACTAGCAGTTGTTGCCCCTAATGATGATATTTCAAAAGTTTTAAATCATCTAGGAAAATTAAAAATTGGCAACACTCTAATAACTGATGATGGTTTTACTCCCATTTTTAATGGCTTTGAAAAAATATATAAACAGGACATTGATATTCCACAACAAGGCGATAAGAAAAGATGCATTGTCTATGATGGTACTGTAATTCAGACAAAAGAAATATTGGTAAAAACATTAAAGGAAAAAATAGAGGTTTTGTCAACAGAAAGTCAGAATTTTGCAATACTCGTTATTTATGTTCCAAAATACTTTGAACAATTTCGAATTGGAAATTCTGAAGAAGATTTCAATTTGCATGATTCAATAAAACTGTATGCCATGAACAAAGGAATAAAGGTTCAATTCATTGAAGAAAAATCACTAAATGCCTATGAACCCTGCAAGGTAATGTGGGCTCTTTCGGCCAGTTTGTATGCAAAGAAAGGCGGTATTTTGTGGCAGCCTGAAACACTCAATAAAGATACAGCCTTTGTTGGTGTCAGCTATGCCTTATCTAAACAAGGAAATACGGCAGTAGGGTGCAGTCAATTATTTGATGCTTCCGGTACTGGATTGCGTTTGTTATTGCGAAAAATTAATGACCCCCGTTTTATTCATAAGAATCCATTCATGAAAGCCGATGAAGCCAGACAAATGATTGGTATATTACGAGAACAGTATAATAAATCAAGTCCTGTTTCACGATTGAACAGAATCGTAATACACAAGACGACATTTTTTACCCGCGATGAAATTCAAGGATTTACCCAAGCCCTTGAAGGAATTGAAGATATTGAATTGTTACAGATTCAAGAATTTACCCCTTGGCGTGGTATCAGATATAAAAGTATAGAAGTTGGCAAAGATACTTACGGTTTTTCTATGAAAAGAGGAACAGTAGTACAGTTATCAGAAAGCCAATATCTATTATGGACACATGGTTGTGTTATGAGTGATGAACTTAAGGGAAAAAATTTGAATTATTATAAAGGTGGACGTGGTATACCTCCACCCTTATTGATAAAGCGATTTTATGGGAAAGCCACAGGTGACGTTCTAACAAAAGAAATATTGATGTTGACAAAAATGAATTGGAATAGCGGGGATAGTCTTTATAAGACCCTTCCGGTTACTTTGGATTTTGCCAAAATTCTTGCGAGAATGTCAAAACAGAATGAGGCTCTATATGACCAATTGTATGATTTCAGGTATTTTATGTGATTTTGTAAAATGATTAGCTATTATAGCCAGAACGAATAAAAAACGGCAATAAAAATCAAAAATAAAGCTGTTTAAAAAACTGTGCTATAGTAAATTTGTGAGACACTGCTTCACAAATTCATAGGTGCATTTTTTTAGAGTAAATAAGAGAGGGAAATCTCCTTGGTTTTGCGTCTTTACATCTAAATATGCGAATATTTACATATTCACTCTATTAGTGGTGAAGGGGGAAGCGGGAGGTGAGTGATTTGACAGTTCCCCGGCCATATCTGAGTTGTCCGGTTCGTTGTCATACAAAAAGTTACGCCGGAATATCCTATAAAGTATTGGTTTTATTTGGTAGGTCCGGCTATGAATTTTATTCCGCATTGACAAATTTATCCTCGCAGCCCAAATTCAGAAATTGATTGTCTTTCGGCGTTCCGCAATATTACTCCTCGTTGCCCTTTTCCTTCCAGGATGATGCGGTATCTCAATATCGGCGCCATGAAAACATAAATGCTCTTTTTTGACCCATCCCAGGCAAAGGGCTTTACGTATAAGGTCTCCGCCTTTCTTAGCGTCAAGAATGTTATGCAAGTTTGAGATATGGGTATCGACAGTCCGCCTGCTGATTGCCAGGTTGTACGCAATTTTCTCTTCCGTAAATCCATTGCAGACGAGAAATAAAACCTGCCATTCACGGTCAGTTACCTCTCTTGTAAGTTTCGGCATTTCATTCTTTTCTTCAAATTGCGCTTCCACACCCTGGGAATAATAGTCTTCACCCGAAAATATCTTTTTTAATCCCGCCCGGAATTCATCATGGCCGTCACGAAAATCAAGATAGGATTTAGCTCCGTGAAAAACAAACCGCATGGCAAGGCTATCAGGAAAATCACCGAAATTGACAATATGGATTCTCAGTTTGGGGAATTTTACCAGTAGTTTGCCTATCATATACGGCGTTACGCCGCTGTAAAAAGCGCTGTCCATAAAAACGTGACGGGGTTTCAGTTCGTTTAGTTGGAACGCAAGAGCGTCTTTATCAAACGTGGTTACGGTTATATCCCGAAACCCGGTTTCAACAAAGGCCCCTTTCAGCCATGAGAAAATAGCGGTTTTACGGCTGACAAACAGCGTTCCGCCCGGCAAACTAACCCCTCAATCCTTCTGTTCTCTCAATGCCCGCTATTCAGCGTTTCCGGCTGGTTCTATACCAACGGCGATTCCGGCTTCCGCTTCCTCAAACAAATAGCCACCCTGAACATCAAGCCCGGTATCGTTAGCCGCAATACCGCCGCCGTCGATCCACTTTTCAATCTCCGAAAGCCGGAAGCGCACCGCCTTTTTGATTTTGTGATAGGGTATGGACCTGTTCAGCACATACCGCCTGATGGTCTGCTCAGAAAGCTTGACCATTCCCGCCAGTTCCGCAATCGTCA
>JAISRS010000494.1 GCA_031273485.1 Prevotellaceae bacterium | reverse complement strand
TTATCAATTAGTTATAAAAAATATTTATCAAAAATGGTGTCACCGCTATTTCCTCAACCTAATTACACATGTTGTTTATTGTAAGGATATTAATTTTATAGGGTCAGGAAGTCTGAATTTTTAAATCCTCATTTACAATTGGTAAATTCCGGTTTAAAAATCTTGTCTGCCTTGAAAAAATCAAGTTTTTTAGAGGTTACCTTTGATTAATAAGTGTACAAAGACATATAAAAATATTTTCACAGTACATTTTTTTTATTATCACATTGAAAATTATTTTACAAATGACGTTTGAAAGTTGCAGATGGCATCCGGAGGTTGGCAGATGGCATTTGAAGGTTCGCAGATGGCATCCTGAGGTTCGCAGATGGGGGGCGGATTGGCACAGGCAATATTACGTTAGTGGTATTTTCAGTGAATGAATCATAAACATTCGGATAGTGAGGCATTGTCAAACAGCTGTCAAATCTTATTTGCCAGAATCATTGCAATCAGTTTTTGCAACGAATCATGTTTACCATGCAACCATTCCTCAAATGTCGGTTCTATGGGAATATCCGGCTCTATATATTCATTTTTGCCGCGTGTTTCGATTCCGACAGGCACAGTTAAAGACATAAATTTAGAATACGGTAATTGAATTTCTACAACATTTCCACTGCTGACATTGCTGTAACCGCCGGGCGATTCTCCGGCTAATAATCCTAATTTGCGTGATTTAAATAAATCCGTAAACAAAATAGATGCCGAATATGACATGCCGTTTGTCAAGAGATAGACTTTCCCAGTGTATTTATATTTTATCGGTTTTAGGGTTGTATATTGCATCTGTAGTATTGTGTCCGACCTGAATATGGAACCATTTGGCATGGAATTAAAAATCTCCATTGAGCGTAAGACTTCCGGATGCTTTTTGTTGTAAAAAATTTTATATTCGTTTTTCAGCATTTTTGCGGAAATGTTTCTGCTTCTTTCCGTAATTTTATAAACAGAAGGTGAAGTAAATTTTTCGTTCGTGAAATACGCCAATAGTTCATAAACATCATAAAGATATCCGCCGGGATTGTCCCGTATATCTATTATCAGATGTTTTATTCCATCATTTTGTATTTGTTTCATGAACTTTGACAGTTTCTTTGAAAATCCAGTATCTCCGCCTGCCAACAGGAATCTGAATACGCCCGATCCTAAAAACATTGTGATTTTCAATGTCCCGATACTGTCGTTAATCTTATTGTAGAGAACAGTATTTTTACCCAATGAAAATATCAGTGCAAATCCTTCTTTTATTTCTTTACCTTCATTTTTTTCATATATTCGACTAATTTCGTTACGCTGTAGTCCCGACAGTGTTATTTTATATACAACGGTATCGCTTGTCGGACTATATTCTACAACAAAAGGATGATGAATTTTTTCACAGAACAAATAATTTGGGAAACTTGTCCAATACAAAGGGTCTCCCCCTAAGACGCTTGATGTCCACGCAGCAACATAACGATCTTCGCAGGGTATAATTTCACGTTGTTTAAGAGCAATGTCTTTAGCCGGAATCCCATTTATGGAAATTATTTCGGAATGTACAGGTATTTGTTCCGAAAAATCTCTAACCGTGAATACTCTACCGTCGTGCCACGATTTTACCCATACGGGAAATATAGTATCGGTTTTCTGAAAAATTCCTTCGTAGTTATAAATACCATTTCTGGGAAATTCAACATGACCATCATTTATCAGAGCGCCAAAATAACGTAAAGCATATTGATACTCTCGCTTAGTATTGCAATTATTCACTCTTTCGTAGATGTCGTTTACTCCTTCCCGCCATTCTTCGGCTGTTAAACCTCGCAAAGTATCAATACAATTTGCCGTATAAAATTTAAAAATGGTGTCCACCTCGTTTCGCCATATTTGTCTAAGGCTGTCGATGCGGATTGTTTGCGAAAATGCCGTAACATCAAGAAGAAAAAATAATATTAACAGTAAATTTTTTCTGTTCATGTTTGTTTTTTTTTGATTACACAACGCTTTTGTTTTATTTAAAATCCATTACCATTAATTTTGAGCCACAAAGGTATAATAAATTTTGATCATGGATTAAAACGGGTGCATTTCAAATTGTCGCATGCGTAAAAAGTCCCGCATTTATTAACCGTATGCTTTAGCTTACGGACAGACGGTAACAGCATGATGCCAAGTCCCGCAGGGACGGCGCTTGAAAACGCCGCAACAAAAAGTGTCGTCCCTGCGGGACTTTCAAAAGTGGAGCGTTTTTCTCCGTAGATTCCGCTTCGCTTCATCTACGGTTAATAAAGTGTCGTCCCTGCGGGACTTTTGCACATCTCCCATACATGCGACAATTTGAAATGCACCCAGTTCGACGCAGTCAATTAAAATTCTGCGGATTTTTTATTTATCCACGAAACGTAAGTTCGACATAATCAATTACACGAATTTTTGTTTATACACGAATTTTTCTGTGATAGCGCAAAATTTACTATATGTAAACTTCGGTTTAAAAATATTGTCTGCCTTTAAAAATCAAATTTTTAGAAGTTTCCTAAAGATTTCCGGTAATGAAATTATTGTGCGTCCAAGTCGAATGTTCCGATATAATCTTCAATTTTCCCTGCCAAATAGTATGGCAAATTTAACCCACATTGCGAGTTTATTTTTGGCAAAAAAAAAGTTTAGTTGATACAGAGGAGTTTACAAAAAGGGGATGAGTGTGTAACATTCGATATTACAGGATATAAGAGCTTGGAGCATAGTTTGTGGTGCTCACGTGGGTATTGCATTGACCGGAAATAGTTTGTAATTTTGCGTCATGTTTTTTAAGACAACATTTAGAGTAAATCCATCGACCAACCAGACAGGTATCTATTACCGGTTGGTAGAAAACTATCGGAATGTATTGGGCGACACCCGCCAACGCAACATACTTACGGTAGGTTTCATGGAAGATATTACCCCAAGTGAACTGCATCGGATAGCAGACGGACTGAACGACAAAATAAACGGTCAGTCGGTTCTGTATAATCCGAATGAAAAAGTGAGCGGATATATAGAACGGTTGTATTCCAGGTTAGTGTCCGAAAAGAGAATAGACGTACTGCTTGACGTACAAAAGAAGTATAAGGAAGGCGACTGGCAGACAATAAATGTGGACAGTATCAAGACGGAAGATGTCAGAGAGTTAGGCGCCGAATGGCTAAGTTTGCAGACCTTGCGTAAATTGCAGATAGAAGAATATTTGTCAGGTAAAGGCTGGAACAAACGCGACACAGACTTGGCGATGGCACATATAATAAGCCGGGCAGTTTATCCTGCATCGGAACACAGGACAGTCAGGTTTATGCAGGAAAATTCATCGGTCTGCGAACTTTTGGGAATAGATGCTAATAAGGTAAGTAAAGACAGATTATATCGCATCAGTTTGAAATTGTATTCGGAAAAGGAAGGATTGGAGAACTATTTGTCCCACAAGACAAATGAGTTGTTTGATATACAGGATAAAATTATTCTGTATGATTTGACCAACACATATTTTGAAGGCGAAAAGCGCAGCAGTAAACTGTCCAAACGCGGTCGGAGCAAGGAGAAGCGCAGTGATTGTCCTTTATTGGTATTGGCGATGGTGGTCAATGTAGAGGGTTTCATAAAATATTCAGTAATTTACGAGGGGAATAAATCGGACAGTTCCACCCTGTGCGATATGATAGAAAAGCTCCGTTTGTCCACAAGTTCAGCGTCAAAGAAGGCGATAGTAGTGATAGATGCGGGCATATCAACCAAAGATAATTTGGAAAAAATAGTAAGCAAAGGCTATGAATATGTGTGTGTAAGCCGTAGCAATCTCACAAAATACAGTGAAGTACAGGGTAGCAGTCCTAAAAAAGTAAAAGACCGTAGAGGACGGGAAATAGAGTTGTTACATGTAGAATCAGCAGACAGTGAAGATTCTGAATATTATCTAAAAGTAAGCAGTCCTGTCAAAGCGTTGAAAGAGGCGTCAATGTACAAACAGTTTCATGAACGATTTCGAGAAGGATTGGAAAGCATCTCA
>JAISRS010000400.1 GCA_031273485.1 Prevotellaceae bacterium | reverse complement strand
CGGTAACGGTAACGGACGTTTTCGGCGGCGGAATAATTCAATCCGATAAAAGAAAAACGGATATTGTCGTTGTAATATGCAAACGAAGAATTGGCAAAATCGGCGATGTTTTCCCAGTTCACATTGTCTTTTGAAACGGCGCAGTTCCGAACGGTCAGACTGGGTGCAGATGTCTGACGGAGCAGTTTTTCAGGGTCGAAATTGACAACTTTTTCCGTAGTAATCATCCAGACTTTGCCTTCTTTATCAAGTACCGTTTCGCTGAATGCCGGTTCTATGGCATCCATACCGTTATCGCGATTATAAAAAAGCATTTCTATTGCATCTCTCTCGAAATACGCTTTTGTACTGAAGATATAAAAACCTTTTAATGTGGAAATTATCAAATTGTCCGCATCGACGGGCAGCAGTGCCATAATGTAATCATTGTCAAAAGAACGGATGGTTATTACCGTATCGTCTTTTACAAGATTAAGGTGTTTGTGCGAAGTCGAAAAAATGTGATTTTGACTGTTCACACATACGATATCGGAAAAGCAGGTAAAGTCGCTCTTCAAGAAAGTAACTTTATCATTTTCAACAATTGAAATGCCATCGTCGCCACCCGCGATTATCCGGTTATTCTTATCGACAGCCAAGCCAAGATATCCGGATTGTTTCAATGCTTCGGCAGACAATGTTTTTACAATTTTCCCCTGCGGAGTGATTTCGAAAATCATATCGGAGCCTGTCACAAGCAGGTTTTTGCCATATTCAGCCATATTGGAGTAGTATTGATTGCCGGAAGGAAGGTCAGCCCAGTAAAAACGCCTGTTTTCGTGAATTAAAATTCCGCCACGGATAAGAAAGTACGTAATGTTGTTGAATGAAAAGACGGAATTAAAACTAACTGTTTGAAGCGCATGGTTTAATGGATAGTTTACCGGTTTGAGAACGCCGTCGGACATCGAAAAAATATCTTCATTGTCGCCTGCAAACCAATAAATTCCATCGCTGTCCTGAGCGACCGACCGAATTTTGTGGTTGGGAATTTGATAATTATTGAAATCAAAATGAAAGAAATTGTAAAGTCCCTTGTTGGTCGCAAGCCAAAGGTTACCGTCATTATCCAGCGTCATGTCCCACAAGGTTAATTCAGAGTTGTGATACAGATGTTCAACCTTTTTATTGCTTATGCGATAGACATTGTAAAAATCCATTATGTATATGTCGCCGTTTTTTGTTTCTTTTGCGATTTTGTTTTGCATTTCAAATTTTAACGGAACATATAAAGTCGCCTTGTCGCCGTCGATTCTATAAATTCCATCGCGACCAATGCCGAGCAGTCCTAAACGTGAATGTTGAATAAAACTTTCCATCACGATATTTTCCATGATTTGTACATGCTTATTTTGAAAATTGTAGATAAAAACCTTTTTGTCGCGATTATTGGGAATGTAAAGCGTATTTTGTTGCAAATCAAGATATGTTTTACACATATACAAGCCTTGAAGCTGAGGTATGCATATAACTTCGGAAATTGTATCGTCTTTTACTGTTACAAAATATTTTTTCCCTTCGTTATTGTCGAAAATATAATAATTGGGCGGTAAAGAATAGGAATTGTGAGGGTTAAAACTGAGAGTGTCGGTAAGGTGAACGGATTTTTGCGTTTCGGGATATAACAGGTCGGAGTTCCACATAAAGCGTATTTCCCCGTTTATTTCTTCTATCCTGTCAATATTCATCATATTTGCAAAAATGTAGGGTTTGAAATTCAGCCCGTCAAAACAGGATGCGCCTTTGAGCGTTCCCTGCCACAGGAAACCTTTGCTATCCTTGTATATACGTTGCATAATCATCGACGGCAGCCCGTCCTGGGAAGTGTATCGCCGATGGCTGTACTCCGTTGTCAACAGCGGTTCTTCCGCCGACGCCGCGCTTCCCGACAGTAAAAACAGCAACCCGATTCCAAACAAAATGTATTTCTTCATCATTCGAAAATTTTCCGCAAAGATACAATGTTTGTAACTACTTTCTAAATAAAATCTTCATTTGTACACGAACGGGGCGCCGGCGTCCACGAACATGCCGGATTTATACATGAACGGACAAATTTATTCAATGACATTTCATTATCATGAGTCGAAAAAAAAAGACCCTGCAACTCCGTGCAAGGTCCTTTTCAGTAGAAGTTTTGAGAAAATGTATTCCTGTTTTTTATTTCCCCCGATATTTTTTATTTTGTGAAAACCGCAGTTTAAAGACGGTCAGACGCAAAAAGCGTGCAAACATTTTTTACCGGTTTGCACGCTTGAATGAATTTATCGGCGACTTGTTTTCTACGGTTCTGCCGCCGTAATTTTACGAAGACTTAATTTCCGCTTTTTGGCGTCGGATTCGGCTTGTTTCTGTGCGCGACTTGCCTGAACGTATGCGCGGAAAACATCGCGCGATTTTTTCCTTTCTTCTTCCGAAAGCTGCATTCCGACAAAGCCTATGTCGTCGAGTTCATAAATTAAAGAATCTTTTTTCATGACTGTGAAATTTTAATTGTTAAACTTAAAATCGGGGAAATATTGCCGTACCAAATTCTTTGCTGCATTTGTTTCTATCGCCATTCGCTGACTGCCAATCCGAAAAGCGCCTAACGCTTTTTTGTAATGTTCAATCAGTTGTGTCTTTGCATCAAAACACACAAATCCGTCATGCCCTTTTATGAACGACTGCATACAGACATACGCAACCAAATTACCTGCAATTCCTTCATAGTGCTTATTCTTACCAAGATTATGAGGGGCGGATTCTATCAAATCCATATACAGGAAACCATCGTCTTCGGTATAACTTATAAGCCCTTGAATAATTGTTGGAGACTGTTTGGTCGTCAATTTCCGGACGTTTTTTGTAATGTCGAATTCTTTTTTCCAATCAAACTTCCAACCTTTTTTCCTGACTGCCTGCTGCAAATCATCCAAAGTAACAGGCAAGACATCGGTCGGGCAATGTTCGCCTGTCTCAACGTTTCTGATTGAACGGCTCAGTTCGTCTATTTCAAAATCCAATACCATAATCCATACAATTAAACGCTACAAAAGTACGGTTTTATTTTCAACCGTGCAAACCAATATTTCAAAGAACATTCTATCGCAATATCTGCAACCTGTTTTTTACTCCCCTCCTATTCCATCTTTCCTCTGTTTTTCATCGAACGCTATGATTTTCCTTTCGAGTTCGCCCGATTGTTTATGTTTGGCGATCATGTTTTGTATTTCGTCGGG
>JAISRS010000373.1 GCA_031273485.1 Prevotellaceae bacterium | reverse complement strand
ACTCCAATAATTATACCAGCTATTTAACACGTACCCTTGTACGGCAGGATTGATTTCGGTTTCAAATTTTGACACAATATGATTGTATGACGGATTAGATGTTTTCACGTATCTGCTTACCAAATATTTATCCAACGAATTTTGATAGTCACCTCCCCAGTCAAAATGTTTGAGTTTGTATAATTCCACGACCAATTGTCGAATATCCATATTGGCTGTTTGAGCATTATTGACATCTCTAATGTATTTATCCAACAAACTGTTGGATGTGTCGATGTTTTGAGAAAGCAACTCGAATAATTCCCTGAAATTGTCGCTTTGTTTCTTCGTATTCAAAGTATAACCCGAGAATTTCAAAAAACCTTTTACCAACTCTACCCGAATGATTGACTTTATCTTCAACCATAGTAAACCTGCTTTATCGCGGCTGAATTCTTCCAATTTTTCATTTCTGTGGAGATTATCCCAATATTCAAAATTCTTCATATTCCGGTTGTTCTTATTGGTCGGTTGAAATACGACATGCCTTTTTCGGTTTACAAACGAATAGAATCTCCTGACTTCCGGCAACGCTTCCTTTTCCACCTCTGCCATTGCGGTAGGTTTTGGTTTCAATGCTTACATCGCGGTGTTTCAGAATCATTTCTTTGAAATTGGTTATATCGGGATAACTTCGGTTGTTATAGCTGATTAACCAATAGGGTATTTCCTCCGACAATTCAAACAGTTTTTCAAAGGAAGAAATGACCTCCCGTTTCTTGTCGAATCCGCTATAACGTTGCGGTTCATATCGTTTTATGCCATTAATAAACTCTTTATCTTTCCAGTATTCGGTATAGGTTTCGAGCAAATGATAAAATCCCTGATAATCGGCGTGACTGTCGCAATAGGGCGGGTCAAAATAAACCAAATCAATATCGGACAAACAGGGCAAAAGGTCTAAAACGTTCCGATTAAAACTCCGATTGTCGCGTTCATTATCGAAAACAGCGCTATTATAACTCGGCAAAATGTCCAAAAACAATTCTTTGACCGGACGGATTAAACTCCTGTTTCGTTTTATCCTTTCGGGGTTATTGGCATAAACCAATGCCTGCGTATGTCCGAAATGTCCCATAGTGATTTTGCGCGTCATACTGCGATTGATTACGGCGAAAGCGAGGGCTTGCTTGTATTCGTTTTCCAACAAAGGAATATTGGCTCTGAAATTATCTAAAAAAATGGCTTCTTCCCGTTCAAAAAACACATCCGTAAATACGGTTTCAATTAAACGGAAATCATTTTTATTTGGCGATTGCCGAAACAGAACGGTTAAATCGTCACAGTCCAATCCATTGTTTTTATTTTCAATCAACGCTTTTCCGATTTGATGATTGAAGTTAAGAAAGTCATTGGTTATGGTTTTTAATCCTAATTGTTTGAAAAGGAAGCCAACCGATTGAGAACCGGCAAAAGCATCCAACGCTGTTGCAATATCTTTGGGTATAAATTGATTTATCCACGACAAATGGGTGTGTTTGGCGCCCAAATATTGTGGTTCGGGAAATTGACTGTTAAAGTATTTATACTCTTCAAAAAGCATTTTTTATTCTTATCATTTTTTGCAAAGGTAAGCATTTTTATGAAACTCTGCCTGAGATTGCGAGCCGCCTCTCATATCGCTTTGTACCCGTATATTTACAGAAGCGTTCATATCCAGAATTACGGAACTGCACTTAGCGGGAGGCGTCATTCGGGTAAAGGTGAGAGCGACAACGTTTGAAAAATGGTGATTTTATTCGCAAGTAAGCAATGTACGTAGCCATTGAATTAGTTGACGACAAATTTCTCTATCTGTTGTTAAATATCTTTTGGTAATGCTTAATCCCATCGGGACACCGGGATATTCTTGCCACGCAAGCCACGAATGAATGATTGCTTTAGACCTGTGGATTAACGAATATCTATTGAGATTTTGGCTTTCTATTCTATCAAGCGCAGTCCGGACAAGCGGTAATAATTTGTCATCTTCAGGAATAAGGAAAGAAATAAAATCTTCCAGCATTCCATTTAAATTATTGTCCGGCATAATCCAAACGCCAACTCGAATGCCGCCTGCATTTGATAAAATCAATCCTTCTTCAGGCATGGAATCAGGAACAGGGAATCCATGTCGGAACAATAATTCCCTGATATGCATCCACCGGCTATGAAGATTTGTGTCTGCGTCAACAATAATACCAATCGTTTGGATATCCGACTGCTTAAATCTGACTTGCAATGCGTCATACAAATTTTCAATTCCCCCGCAATCAATGACGTCAAATGTTTCGTCAATGCCGAACTGTTTACACAACGCCCATATAACATGCCGGTCGTCGTTACCTTCGACCAAAAGTTTTCGGTTATGTTTCTCTTTTGTTTTCATTGTTATCGGACATCAATATCCTGTTCATTCGCTATTCTTAATTCATTCGCATCAAATTCTACCTGTTTTATCTTTCCGTTTTTATTGTCAAGTCGAATCAGTTTTCCGGACAGCACATCGTCCGAACTGTTTAAAATATGTTCAAATCCTCTTATACAATCTTCGCTATGCGTAGTTGCAAATACTTGTATATTCAACTTTTGCGATAATCTGAAAATTATATTCCACAGTTGTTCCTGTACAGTGTGATGCAAACCGTTTTCAAATTCGTCAATCAGTAAAAAGCCATTGTCGGCATTAACCAATGCGAGAATGATTGTCAAAATACGATTAATGCCGTCGCCCATGCTTTGCAAAGGTAAAATCCGTTGAGAATCGGATAACTTAATGACAGCGCTTCTTTCTCCCTGCGTTTCTTCAATAAAAGCGATTCTTTCCGTTTGCGGCTCAATTATTTTCAATGCTTCGACAACATATTGCTCTTTTTCTGTAAGCGTTATGTTATCAAACAAGTTTCCGTTTATACCTCTATCAATGTTTTTTGTTCTAATGAATTGAACATTGTCACTGTTTCCGAATCCCTTAATCCCCAACCTGTACGGTCTTTTATCTTCGTCCAAAGGCAGCATCTGCGAAATATCTCCTGTTTTTATTTCAAGCCCGATCTTATACTCATCAAGGTGCTTTTTCGTATTATTTTGAATCAATCTTCGTCTTCTTATTGTATTTCCCTGTTCATCCTTTTGTACTTCATCCATGTATTTTACAAATCTCAGGGAAAGGTGATTTTCGGATGACGGATTTTTTCCAAATAAGGTATTTTCAAGATTACCTATTGAAATAGCATCAGCCATATCAAAACCTGCTTTTCGATTGGTAAATAAAGAAGCAAAAACTTGGATGTTAATTTCTAATGAGGAATTGTTCGTGTTTTTTTGTTTGTAGCCTTCGCCTCTTTCTTCAAGTAGTTGGTAAATCATACTTAAATCTCCCTTAGTTGCATAAATGGCAAGCGCTTCAAGAATGGTCGATTTTCCCGTATTGTTTTTACCTGTAATAAGGTTGACTCTTCTCAAAGAGTCAATTGTGATGTATTCCAGGTTGCGATAATTTTTTATATTCAATGAATCAAACATGTACGCAAATTATTATTGTTATTTTATCATGCAAAGATAGTTTTTTTCTATTCTAAGCATGATATTAATTTTTTTTGGCTAAATCTTTTTTTGAGGTGCTATATCGGGAAGTATCCACAGAGCGCAGCAAATGGAGAAATTTCATTTTTTAAGCGAAGATAAGAATTATCCTTAGCGCCTCAAAAAAAGATTTAGCCTTTTTTTTCCCAAATTAAACTTTTTAGCATTACATTCATCTTTATATGGAAAATTTCGTAATTGTAGAATAATTTTCATAGTGTTGGTGGGTTTTTAATTATAAATGAAGGGGGCAGGTATAGGTTGGCGACCTGCTTCCTTTTTATTAAGGCACAAAAGTTGTTGTAAATATTTAGTAATGATTCAAAAAATAGTAATGAACCGGATAATGACATTTAAATTCTTAGATAACAGCTGTTTTGATTGTTATATTCATTGCAGCGAATTAAACGATAAATAAATTTACCTGTCCGGAATCATTGTTTTTTTAGATTGTTGGAGATTTTAAGATTATTAATGTAAAAAAAATAAATATATAGTTCTGATATGAAAAAAATAGTATTGTTATTGTTATTATTTAACTTATTTTCTTTTAGTTTGGAGGCTCAAAAAGCAAAAATCGAATTTGCAACCACTAAACATGATTTTGGAAATATTAATGAAGCCGATGGAGAAGCCTCATACACCTTTACTTTTAAAAATGCGGGTAATGCGCCTTTGGTTATACAAAATGTAGAAGCCTCCTGCGGATGTACTTCGCCGGAATGGACAAAAGAACCCGTTCTACCCGGAAAATCGGGCAAAGTGAAAGCTACCTTCGATCCGTCGGGGCGGCTGAGTTACTTCGATAAAAAGCTCACAGTCACTTCCAATGCGGAAAACAGTAAAGTGGAATTGACTATAGTGGGAAACGTTGTGGCAAAAGTCCTTACTACCGAAGAACAATACCCCGTTACAATAGAACAGTTGCGCCTGAAAAGCAACACCATAGAAATGTATAGAATCCTTTCGACAGGTACAAAAACGGAAAATCTTGAAGTACTGAACACCGGAACAACCCCTGTGATTATCAATTTTGAAAACGTGCCGGAACATATCAGCCTCAAAGCAGACCCCGTAAGTCTTCCCGCCGGAACTAAAGGAACCATCAAATGCACTTATAATGCACTTAAAAAGAAAGATTTCGGACAGGTTTCCGACGATATTACTCTTAGAGTGAAATCTTCAAAAATCACTCTGAAAGTGACGGCTAATATCGCAGAAGATTTCTCGAATCTAACGCCCGCCGAACTTGAAAAAGCGCCGGTGTTGAAAACAGAAACAACAAATTATCAATTCAATAAAATCAAAAGCGGAAGCAAAGTTACCGGAACATTTGAAATTAAAAACGAAGGGAAATCCGATTTAATCATCCATAAAATCACAAATGCCTGCGATTGCGTGAAATCAACAATAGGAACAAACACCATCAAGCCGGGAAAAACCACTACCGTAAGTCTGGAATTAACAGCCGACGAAACGGGAGAAAAATTCTACGGCACAACTCTGATTACTAATGCTCCGCAACAACAACAATTCACTTTATATATGATAGGAACTGTGGAATAAATAACCCGAAGGAGGATTCTAAAGATTTTGAGTTGTATTGGAAAAAAAATCAATCGGTTGTAGCTTAACATCAATTATTTCCATTAAGACGTTTAGAAAAAAGAATTATAAATAAATTTAAATAATACACACATAAATGAAAAAAAGATTTTTACTGTTATGTATGCTTGTTGTATCTGTGTTACAGGTATCGGGGCAGAAAAAAGAAGCTCGTCTTCTGCGTTTTCCCACAGTGCATGGGGATAAATTAGTGTTTTCTTATGCCGGAGATTTATACTCCGCTTCGTCGAAAGGAGGCGTTGCGAAGAAAATAACCACAGATAAGGGTTACGAAATGTTTGCACGTTTTTCGCCCAACGGGCAACAAATCGCTTTCACCGCCCAATATGACGGAAATACGGAAGTTTACCGTATGCCGGTCGAAGGCGGAGAACCTGTGCGACTTACTTACACTGCTACCCTCAACCGCGACGATTTGTCGGACAGAATGGGACCGAATAATACCGTGTTCGGATGGAAAGACGATAATAACATAATCTACCGCTCACGCTCAAAATCATTCAACGATTTTAAAGGAAAACTGTACACGGCTTCTGTCGCCGGCGGACTTTCCGAAGAATTGCCGCTTCCTGCCGGAGGCTTCTGCTCATACTCGCCCGATAAATCCAAACTGGCTTATAACAGAGTGTTCCGAGAGTTCAGAACATGGAAATATTACAAGGGAGGAATGGCTGACGATATTTGGATATACGATTTCAAAACAAAACAAATCGAAAATGTGACAAATAACATCTATCAGGATATTTGCCCCATGTGGACAGGCGATTATATCTATTATATCTCGGACAGAGAACGGATTATGAACCTGTTTGAGTATAATACCAAAACCAAAGAAACCCGAAAAGTAACGGAATTTGACAAGTATGACATAAAATTCCCGTCGCTTGGCGATAATTCCATAGTGTTTGAAAACGGAGGATATATCTATTCCTTTGATTTGAAAACTCATAAAACCGAAAAACTTACAATATACATCGAAGAAGATATGACCGGCGGACGTTCGCAACTGAAAGACGCTTCACGGGCGGCACGAAATTTAGACCTTTCGAACGATGGCAAAAGAATAGTTCTGTCGGCAAGAGGCGACATCTATACGGCGCCCGTAAGTTCCGGAATAACACGCAATATCACCGAAACTTCCGGCGTACATGAACGAAATACGCAATGGTCGCCCGATAATAAATGGATCGCTTATATTTCGGACGAAACAGGCGAAGACGAAATATTTATCCGCAGTCATGACGGATTGCAAACACCGACGCAACTGACAAAAAACAGCGATACATATAAATACGGATTATCATGGTCGCCCGACAGCAAAAAAATCCTCTGGAGCGACAAACTTCAACGGTTACGTTATATTGACGTTGATACTAAAAAAATTACCGAAGTGGAACAAACTTCCGACGGAGAACTTAATAACTTCGCATGGTCGCCCGACAGCAAGTGGATCGCCTATACCATGCCTCGATATAATACAACTTCGGTTATAGTAATTTATAATACCGATTCCGGTAAAAAAGAAGAAGTTACCGATGACTGGTTCGACTCTTATTCCCCGTCCTTCAGCGACGACGGAAAATATCTGACTTTCATATCTTCACGGGATTTTCATCCCACCTACGGCAGCACGGAATGGAATCATATCTACAGCGGAATGAATAAGATATATCTCGTCACGTTAAGTAAAAAAACGCCTTCGCCTTTTGCTTACAGCAACGACGAAGTTACAACGGAGGATAAAACGGATGAGGCAAAAAAAGACGCTAAGGATTCAAAAGATTCAAAAAACGCTGATAAGAAAAGCGAAGAAAAGAAAGATGATAAATCTTCCGTAAAACCTGTAGAGATTGATTTCGACGGGATAAAGGGACGCTCTCTGGCTCTCGATATTCCCGCGGGTAATTACAGCCGCCCCGTATGTATAGGTAATTCGGTATATTACAGTCGCTACGGAGGTGATTCAAGGGGATTGCAGATGTTCGATCTGAAATCGAAGAAAGAAACCGAACTCGGTAATTTCAGCATTGTTGCGGTAACCGGAAATTTCAAGAAATTTCTCGTCGGTTCCAATGCCGGATATGCTGTGATTGACGTCCCCAAAGGGAAAATTAATGTGGACAGGACCATAGATTTGTCGGAAGTGAAAACTGTTGTGAATTTACGCGAAGAATGGAAACAGATATACAACGAATGTTGGCGGCAAATGCGTGATTTCTTCTACGACCCCGGAATGCACGGCGTGGACTGGAAAACAATTCGCGAAAAATACGCTCCGTTAGTGGAATATGTTAATGACCGAAACGACCTCAATTACATCATCGGGGAAATGATTGGCGAGTTAAGCGCCGGACATGCGTACATCGCCGGAGGCGACAAGTATAGCCCCGTGAGAATTAAAACAGGATTGCTGGGCGCCGAAATCAGCAAAGATAAATCGGGATATTACAGAATCGACAAAATTCTTGAAGGACGCAACTGGGCGGACAATCTCCGCTCTCCGCTTACGGAAATCGGCGTGGACGCCAAAAACGGCGATTTTATTATTGCCATCAACGGCAAGCCCACAAATAAGATAAATGATATTTATGCCGCTTTGTACAACAAAGCCGGAAAACAGGTTGAACTTACTCTAAACGCTGTCGCCGCCGAAGCCGGAAGTCGTAAAGTATTGATTAAACCTGTCGATAGCGAAGCGTCGCTGTACTATTTCAACTGGGTTCAAAGCAATATAGATAAGGTGAATAAAGCCACTAACGGCGAAGTCGGTTATATCCACATACCCGATATGGGAGCGGAAGGATTGAACGAATTTGTGAAATATTATTATCCCCAGCTGAACAAAAAAGCCCTGATTATTGACGACAGAGGCAACGGCGGCGGAAACGTTTCTCCCATGATTGTGGAGCGTCTGCGCCGCGAACTTGCTCTGCTGACGGCGCCAAGAAACGGACGACCCGGCATTAAACCCGACGGCGCAATGGTCGGTCCCAAAATACTGCTCGTAGATTCATATTCAGCCTCCGACGGAGATTTATTCCCTTATCAGTTTAAATACTATAAATTGGGAAAAGTTGTGGGAGTGCGCACCTGGGGAGGCGTTGTGGGCATAAGAGGCACATTGCCAATCATCGACGGCGGTTCTTTGAACAGACCGGAATTTGCTCATCTTGACGCCGAAGGCAAACAATTTGTGATAGAAGGATACGGCGTTGACCCCGATGTTGTTGTCGATAATGACCCTGCAAAAGAATATGCAGGCGAGGATCAGCAACTGAATAAGGCTATTGAATTAATATTGCAGGAATTGAAAGCTAATCCGGTAAATGTGCCGGACAAATTCCCTCCTTATCCTGACAAGTCAAAATAACAGCTTATAATTCATGATTTCATAACTCCATTCATAATTCATCTGTTTTGTTGGATAACCCCACTTGGTAGTCGCATACCGCCAAGTGGCGGTTATCTTTTTTTAGGTAGAACGATGGACGATGAACGGAGTAAGCGCAGATGTCATTAGTAGATGTAGAGACGCAAAAAAAGATTTAGCCCTTCCTTCTCAAAAATATATTAATTCCGAAAAAAAGTATTATTTTTGCAGCGTTTTTTAACACATAACTTTTATTTAATATGAACATGGAAATAAACTCTACAAATACGATACAGGAGAAATCGCTTATAGCCAATCCTATTTATGATCACGTATTTAAATATCTCATGGAGGACAGTCCGTCGGCAA
>JAISRS010000297.1 GCA_031273485.1 Prevotellaceae bacterium | reverse complement strand
TGGCTGTTTGCCAATTTTTTGGCGATGATGGCGTATTACAAACTGTATGTACGTCTGCGTGAGGCTGAACTGCTGTCCAAATACTCGCCAAAAGATATTATAGAACTCTCAAAATCAATTTACAAAATGAGAATCAGAGACGTTTGGCACCGTTCCGAAATCACGCAAAAAACACAACGCCTGTTCGCTAAAATCGGGATAGACTACCTAAATTGAGCGGAGTTAGGGTTTAAGTCAAATTAACAGCGAACCCGCCGGAGAACTCCTCGTAACCCTCGAAAACCAGTGCACCGCAACAGTACGCCTCTACGACTACAACCCCCAAAAACAACTCGACAAAGCCGACTTCGACTGCCAGCACACAAAATACATCCAGTTCCGACCGCCACAAACCGGACTGTATCTTCTCGTCGCAACAGCCGGCGACAAAACCGTAAAACAAACATGCTCATTCGTACAGGGACACTCAAAACAAGTAACAATCCAATTCTGACAGCGCCCCCCTCAACTCCCCTGCAACCCGTCCGTTCAGTCGAACTTTTCCCATCCCTCGTAAAGAAAAGTCAGGAAAAAGGAGGAAATTGTGTAATGAGAAAAAAAATATTTTGCATATAAAACATCAGATAATCAATCTAAAAAAAATATTTTACGTTAATTTCTTAGAAAAAGTGACTTTTTCTAAGAAAAAATATCTATCTTCGCCCCATTATTAACTATTAAAACTGTAATAATGATGAAAAAAAATAAAATCCTGTTAGCGGCAGGTACGGTTACACTGGCAGCAGCCATGGTGTTCCATCTCAACATGGAAAGAACACAGTCGCACAACATCCCGCAATTGTTCCGACTGAACGATGTGGAAGCTTTGTCGGGAGAATGGGTTGAGAGAAACATGGGTGAGAATTGGGAACAAGACCAGTCAGGCGTTCTTTCGTGCGGAGGAATTGTAAAAAGATGGGTTTCCTGTAAAAGCTCCTGCAACAGCCAATCTTGCACAATGATAGTCTGCGAAGTTGATGAATTTCCCGCAGATTGAAGCGCAAATGAAAAAAAGTGTCATATTTCTGTTATTGATCAATTTATTTTCCTGTGCGGGAGATAACGCCGGTGTACAAACAAATAATCTTGAAATTATAACACTTTCGGAGGAAACGTATCGTGAACAGCCTCTGCTGTTAAGCGATTATGCTACGGATATAAAATATATCCGGCTGGAAACAAACGATGAAAGCCTCATTAAGAAAATACACAAAGTAGTACTGTTCGACAAATATTGCCTTGTTTTAGACAGAGATCAGGAACAGATTTTTATTTTTGACACTCTTGGAAATTACTCGCATAAAATAAACAGGAAAGGTCAGGGACCGGGAGAGTATATATGTATCAATGATTTTGTGGTACTGGACGACAGCACAATCTGCATCACCGATGTATGCTCCGGAAAATTCATGCGCTATTCCTTCTCCGGAACACTACTCAACGAAACAAGAGCCAATCACCGTCCAAACAGAATAGCAGCACTTAACGGAAAATATCCCGTATTAATGTCCATTTATGGGAAACGCGTACTAAACGACCACTATGTACTGTCCGTATGCGACAAATCGTTTAAACCCGTCAGCAAACTGATAAACCGAAAATACGATAACCTTACGGCTGAAGACGAAAAACAACTGCCCTTACATGACGGCACATTCCTGGAATCCAATCTCGACACGCTTACCGTATGGGAAACAACGTATGATACTATTTACAGAATAATTGACTCTGCTACATGTATTCCGCGATATTATTTGGACTATACCAACAAAACCCCTTCTTACATAACGAATGACAACGACATAATCGGGAAATACAAGTTTATATTTTATATCTTTGAAACGGCAAGGTACTTTTTTATCAACCTGCGAGATGAAAACGGCGCTGCGAACTGGATAATATACGACAAATATACACATCAGGGAAAACGGAACAAAGGTATCGAACACAATTATCAGTACCTTGGATTAATCAATGACCTGGATGGAGGATGGCGATTTTGGCCCCAGGGAGTAGTGAGTGAAAACAGCGTATATGACTATTTTTATGAATATGACATGCAGGAAGATCTTAAGAGAAATAAAATCATATATAAAAACGCATTATATCCCGAACGGCAAAAAGCATTGTATGAAAAAGTAAAAAAGTCCGGCATTATGGATAATCCCGTCATAGCAATTATAGAATGTAAAAATGAAAAATAAAATCGACATCATCCAGAAATCAATTATATTGACATTGGTAATCATATGTGCGGTTTTTATTGTCATTTCTCGGAAAAAAACCGATGATCCCCCATTGACGGATAATTACGAAAAACTCGTATTCCTCGACAAACTGTCAATAGAGAACGAATGTACATATCTGTCGGATACCCTTAAAATAAGAGATTTATCCGGAAATGTCACAAATATCCGAAATATTGCTTCCCGCCACCGTTACGTGTACAGATTCCCCGTATTTGACTGTGCCGCATGCGTTGAAAAAGAATTGAAAGAATTGAAAACACAGATTGAAAAAATCGACGATACGGACATTTTTTGTCTGTTTATTTACGGACGTACGATAAGGGATATACTGTTGTTCTTCAATGAAAATAAGATAAATTGCAGTGTCTATATTACAGAAGACAGTAATATAGGACTTTCAATAGATAAATACAATACTCCCTATTATTTTTATTTAGGTAACGATCTTATGGTGAGCAATATATTTATTCCCACCAAATGGAATCGGGATTTATACGATTTTTATATGACAAAAATGGCTCAAAATAAACTCCGTAAATCAACAAACGAACCATACGATCCGTAACCCGCATCAACCGCGACACAACAGCCAGCAAAACCTCAAAAACTCCATCCCGATAGCCCGCCCGAACAACACAAACCCGCCCTCATTACATCCCTTAATCCCCCGCCAAATGTTAAACTGTCTTAAAAAAACACGGGTAAATCGTTAAATTATATTAAAATTATTGTGTGTCAATACAAAAATACAGTACCTTTGTTCTGTCAAACGACAGAGACGCGTTTGAGACGTAGAGACGGTAAATTATTAATTATTAAAATAAATTTCATATGAAAAGTAAAAAACATTATCTATTGCTTATACTGTCTGTGGCAGTAATAAGTACGGTTTCAGTAGTCAATTTGACGCTGAACAATTCCCGAAACAATTTCTTGAATTATGCTTCTTTGGAAACTGTCGAAGCATTAACACAGGAAATCGTCGTAGTAATTCAGAAGTCGGCCTCGATATGTATATCCGCAGGTCCCGACATAATCCTGCCAACCGGTATGCCATGTTTCGCAACACTGTGTCAGACCACGAACGTATCATGTAGCGGCAACGGACGTTATGACTGCATTCAAGGAACACACATTACAGACTGTGCAACGGTTAATATATGCCAATATACCTGAATTAATCTCCGTAAAAAGCATTTAATGTCAAACATAGGCATTAAATGCTTTTTTTTATCGTAAAATATGGAACAAACATAAAAATGAAATAAAAATGAAACGACCAATTTTATTGGGAATATTATTATTATTAAGTCTGTTCTCCTGTAAAAACAACAATAAACCGTCGGACAATTTACCCCGGTTAACCATACAGAAAACAACCGGTAAAGAAGGCTTGTTTATCAAAAATTTTGAACTGGAATCCATTGTTCCCATTGAAACAAAAAATGACTTCATCATTTCAACCATCAAAAAAGTAATTTACGACCACGACAATATAATCATACTGGACGACAAATCATCCATCTTTGTTATAGACTCCGGAACAGGGAAAGCAAAATTTACCATCGACCGCAAAGGACAGGGTCCCGGAGAATCAAGACTCATACTTGATATCACACTCGACACCCGGTCGAAAAACATAATCGCTCTGAATGACTATAAAAAAATAATCTTTTTCAGTCCCGAAGGAGAATTCCTTTACCAGGAATCCGTCAAAACCGATTTCGAAAATATCGTTTTCGACAAAGGAAAAGTGATTTTATACCTTCAGGGCGAAGGATATGGAACCCGCCCGTATTTTATCGACATATACAATATTCAAGACAAAACATGGACACGCGAAGGTTCCGAAACAAAAGTCGATTTTATGTTCCGTCCCTACGGACGTCAAATGGTCAACAGCAGACAAATCTGGTTCGCCCCACCGCTCGGCTATCAATTCGGCAAAATCACGGACAACAAACCGGAATTTCTGTATTCATTACAAACGGAAAGAACGATGACTCAGGAATTGATTGAATTATCACTGTCCGATCATGCCGCCTTTTTCCGAAAAGCCAATGCCGAAAAAATCATATACGGCACAAGCTCAATAAGAGAAACCGATAACTTTTTGATATTCAAAACAAATATACTGAAATTTCTCATCATGGAAAAAAATACCTTAACGGTCTTTGAAGAATCAAGTTATGATGCAAATCTTGGAATCCCGTGGGCAGAATATTTTCCCCATGACGGAGACGACAACAGAATCATGTTCATCATCCAGCCCGACCAGTGGCTGAACCGCATAAAAAACGAAAATATCCCGCCACATCTGCAAACCCTTTTCAACTCCGTCCAACTTGCTGACGACAATAATCCCGTTTTGATATTCTATAAGGAAAAACAGATACCCTAAGATGAAATCGAAGTACCCGTTATTCAATGAAGTATCCCAGACAAAAAATATCGTAAAAGAATGGATTGGAAAACATTACATGCAAACTCTACTTCACCACATGCAAACCGCACGTTCAATTATCAATTATCAATTGCCTCATGGATAAAAAGCACATTTTACTGATTATACTGATTCATCTTTCGGCGATTACGGCATTTTCGCAGGAACGCGGGTTCGAACTGTCGGGATATGTCGGCGGCATGCCCTCGCTCATTCTCCGGCAGCCGGGCGAAACATGGTGGCAGGCACTGATTCACAACCGGCTCAATGTAGGCTGGCAGATGTCGAACCACCTGCGGATGGACGCGGGGATGCGCAACCGCGTCATGACGGGCAGTGAAGCCATGCTTGACCCGCAAAGTACGGATTTTGACGCGGGTTGGGCGGATTTGTCGTGGAACTGGGCGGAAGGGAAAAAAGTTCTGGCGAATACGGCATTCGACCGTCTGTATCTTACTTTTGAACGGGCGAAATGGAAACTGCAGCTCGGTCGGCAGCGTATCAACTGGGGACAGACTTTCGTGTGGAATCCCAACGACATTTTCAACACCCACTCGTTTTTCGATTTCGACTATCCCGAACGCGCCGGCTGCGACGCTTTCAGAGGCGCTTATTTCCACAACGAAACCGCATATTCCGAACTGGCGACCTCGGTCAACCGTACGGGCGAAATCAGCGCCGCACTGCTTCATCACTGGAATTTGCGCAATTTCGACTATCAGATAATTGTCGGTGAGCAGACCGGATCGGATGCCGTTCTCGGCGGAGCGTGGACGGGCGATTTCAAGGGGTTGAACTTCCGCGGCGAATTTTCGTACTTCCGTCCGATAAAAAATTTTGCGGACACGAGCGGGATTTTTGCCGTTTCGGTCGGCGCCGACTACATGTTTTCCAACTCGCTGATGCTGCAGGCGGAGATATTGTACAACAATGCGAGAAATTCGTCGTCGGACGGACTGCTGGGTCTGTATTCCGCGCCGCTGTCGGCAAAACGCCTTTCCGTCTGCGACTGGAGCATGTTCGCACAAGCCTCCTACCCTGTCACGCCGCGACTGAACGCTTCGGTGTCGGGCATGTATTTTGCCGACATAAAATCTTATTATGCAGGACTGTCGTCCGATTATTCCGTCATCGAAAATCTGGATATTTCCTTAGTCGCGCAGTTCTTTTCAACGCCGGGAAATGCCGCATCGGGCGGCATGAAGTTTATACTCGGATTCGCCCGACTGAAATACTCGTTTTGATGTGATTTTACAGGATTTTTATTTTTTTTTACAGGATTTTTATTTTTTCACAAGATTAACATGATTTTCAGGATTTACATATTTTTTTCAGGATTAACAGGATACTCCGTATTGCTTTCCCGTAAATCTTGTTAATCTTGTAAAATAAATCTTGTTAATCCTGTTAATCTTGTAAAATAAATACGTGTTAATCCTGTTAATCTTGTGAATCTCAGAACTCCAATACTGCATTTTATAATCAACATATTACAAAAGTTGTATCGTAAATTCAATAAGATTTTTTGGGTGTAATTTTTATTTAATGTTAGCGCCATATCTCATAACCTTGTTCCAAAATTGCCCCCATTTACCATCTGTTTCATTAAAACATCTTAATAATAAGACGGTTTTAGCGCCGCTATCAGTCCATTTCATTCCGGAATTACA
>JAISRS010000217.1 GCA_031273485.1 Prevotellaceae bacterium | reverse complement strand
CAATTTTATAGAATACAAAGCCGTTCCGATTTCAATCATAGCCCTGCTGATTTACGTTTGCTATTCGAGCATTGTGTCGTTTATTGCAGTCTATGCCAAAGAGATAAACCTTGTCGAAGCCGCAGGATTTTTCTTTATAGTGGAGGCGATAGTGGTGCTGGCGTCACGACCGTCGATTGGCAAAACTTTTGACCGCAGAGGCGAACACGTTATTATGTACCCCGCCATCGCCGCATTTGGGGCAGGCATGTTCCTCTTCAGCCAAAGTTACCAAAGTATGACGCTCCTGCTGGCGGCGGTTTTTATCGGACTTGGACTCGGAGCGATACAGTTGAGCACGCAGGCTATTGCCGTAAAGGTCGCCTCGCAGCATCGGATGGGGTTGGCAAATTCCACCTATTTTATGCTATGCGATATGGGCATCGGCGCAGGTCCCGTTTTGGTCGGATGTATGATCCCATTCACCGGCTACAGGGGAATGTATGCAGTGATGAGTGCCGTTACGTTTGCGTGCATCTTCCTGTATTTGCTGCTACACGGACGAAAAACTGTACGCAACTGACATCGCTATCCGGAAACCTCCATATACGCCAGTTGTCTGCCCAGAACGATAAAACGAAACCGGAATAATTAAACAGGGTACCTTGGCGGCTGAATTGAAAAAGGAAAACTGATCATTGAGGAGATGCCTCAACCGGAGCATTGGCAGAAGCTGAACGCAATAGCCATTCACCGGATGACCGATATGGCAGGAGGTCGAAAACAGAGAAGTGTTGCGTCAAGCTTTTTGCACATCGGAAAGAGTTGTACTTTTGTGCCGTAAAAATAAGTTACTATGAACAGGGATAAAAAAGCGACCATGACGGTACGGGGTACGGAAGTAACTTTGCTGCCCCGTGGCACCGGTAAGGATTATATTTGCATTACGGATATTGCGCGTTATAAGAATCCGTCCGAGCCGAAGGATGTGGTAAAGAATTGGATGCGTAATCGCAGCACGATAGAGTTTTTGGGACTTTGGGAAAGGCTTCATAATCCCTGTTTCAAAGGGGTCGATTTCGAACCCTTACTGTTTGAAGCCGGTAGTAACACATTTACTATGAGCCCGACCAAATGGATAGAGATCACATCGGCTGTTGGCATATTCACAAAAAGCGGTTCGGGCGGTGGGACATTTGCGCATCAGGACATTGCCTTTGAGTTTGCTTCATGGGTAAGTTCCGAGTTTAAGCTCTACCTGTTACTTGAGTTTCAACGCCTCAAGGAAGACGAGCAGCACCGCCTTTCGCTTGAGTGGAATCTTCAGCGCACGTTAGCCAAAGTGAACTACCGCATCCATACCGACGCTATAAAGGAACACATCATTCCTCCTGCCGTAACCCGGGAGCAGGCGACTGCCATTTACGCCTCTGAAGCCGACGTGTTGAACGTTGCTCTGTTCGGAAAGACGGCGCAGCAATGGCGTAGCGAACATCCTGAATCTTCGGGAAATATTCGTGACGATGTATCGCCTTACTTTTCACTGCCCGTTGAATTTTCCGAAATAGTCGTCAATTTCCGGTCGCAATTCGACACCTGCTTTCTCAAAACAGTCGAGTAATTCAGTGTATGTGCCTTCCCCGCCGAGAAAGTCCCAAAATTCTTCGGCTACTTTGAGTTCATGCTGAAGATCGAACATTCCGCACATTGTTTCTTGTGATAACCATCATAAATACGCAAACGATTGAGGTGCAAAATCCATATTAAAGTCAGCCAATTTTTTAGGATTGCGGTAGCGATGTACTTTCCCGACTTGAATAGCAAAAGCCATTTTTTTGTTGGCGAAATATGCATAGTAAAAATCCTTACTTACACCTGAATATTGTTCGGTTATAAGCCATATAGAATCGATATCATCACACAGAATATTTTCTATTTCAAATTCACCGATTACTTGTTGAACGGGCGAAGAGGCGTAAACAACGACTTCTTTAATGTCTTTGCACTTAAATATACTTTTGCGGAACTCATATTTTTTAGTTCCGTCAAATATTTTATCTGCGAATTCCGGCTTAATCGACAATAAAATTTTCATCGCTTTTTGTTGCTTTTAATATGTTATTAAACTGCTCTTTTGTGATCTGTTTAAATCCGCGTGGTGCATCATTCACGCCATTTAATACCTGTAAATCAATTAATTCTTTCATATTGATTCTGTGTGGGAAAGCATAGATATACAGAAATTTCACCACGAAAGGTCTATTTTGCGGTGAATGACGCCACATATCGCGGAGTTGATTCTCTGGAAACACGCTACTCTTTCGGCAGTACAGAACAAAATCATTTTCGTCTGTGAAATCATACCGAATTTCCTGCACTACTCCAACCGTGGAAACAACACTTTTATAATAACCTCCCGTTCTGTAAAACACAAGAATGTCCCCATTTTCGGGGTGTGGTTTCACTGCTCGCGAAATGTAAACTTTGCTTATGCAATTTCTATGCGGAAAATCCTCAATAAATTCCTCCGGTGATTCAGTATTTAAAATTGAATCCGGTAGTAATTCCGTGTGATAATCTGGATAAATTGGAACGATGTAGCAATCTTTACTTTGTGAGATAAAGGGGTAACATTGTTTCAGATTATGTTCATTAGTCCGCCTGCTGAAATCGCGCACATAAACCAATTCGTTATTTTTCTTACCCCAAAGAATAAATCCCCACTGTTCGAGTAAATCGATCAACCGTTTTTGCTCATCACGCCTGTCAAAAATGGTAACATAAATTTCTTCTACATTGTTTTTAAGGGCGTTGTCAAAAATGATTTTCATAAAACGTTCACCGAGTCGGAATCCGTTATTGATTACTTTGAAAGTCCCAATTTTTAATCGTTTCTTAGGTATAAATGCAGGCGAAATATCTGTATAATTTTCACCTTTTTCTTCTACTTTCAAATACAGAAAGGATAAAAGAAGTCCATTATGAGAATTAACGGTAATGTATGCTTCATCGTCGAATTTTTTTATAAACCACTTATCAAAACCCAAATAATCTTCTTTCAGACTGTCGAAGAAATTGTCATCAGCATTTATTCTGCCGAATTTCAACTTCTGGACATTCAAAACTTTATAATTTACTAAATCCGGATGTTCTGCAAATGTTTTTTCGAGAAAAGAATCAATAGTAAAAACCTTGTCTTCAAGCTGCAATTCAGCGGCTTTCCTGTGAATTTTCTTGTCTTCTGTAACTAAAATATCAACTCGCCCGACAAAAACTTCATTCAAAAGTAAAGAATCGTTTTTATCATTTTGAGTGGCATCTATTTTGTCGGAAACCGATTTGACTTCCGGTTGTAGAGGCGACGGAATTTCTATTTGATCGTAACTTTTCAACTTGATATGGAAAGTTTCAACAGTTTGTGGATTGTGATGTTTTTCTATTTCAGCGATGGTGAGAGAATGGACGCATTTTGTATATTTTGCGCGTTCCAACCAACGATACAAAGTACCTATATCTTGATTGACGACCTTCGAGGCTTCTCTGTGAATAATAATATTTGTATCAAGTAACGCTTTCATAATCAACTCCATTTTTAGACAAACTGTTTTACAATCCGATTTCGTATTTCAATTCCTT
>JAISRS010000193.1 GCA_031273485.1 Prevotellaceae bacterium | reverse complement strand
AAATGATGTCCGAAAAGTACGTTTTTATTTGTTGCCACATAATCATGCCCGTCGGCATATTTTATAGCCGGAGTCAGACGGCTTCCATTAATTTTCAAGACTTTGTTTGCCAAAAACAGACCGTAAAAACGGTATGCTATTGCAAAAATACATAGCGCTGCAAATACAAGTGTCAGCGCATTCATTCCGGTTAAAATTTCCATCAGTTCTTTTTTTGTAAACGTTATATTTTAAATATTTAAATCAATGCTGCGAATAATTATTTAGCGTTCATCTTCTATCTCAAACGTGATAATAACGGGATTATCATCCTCCAGGATTGTAAATTGTTGTAATTCGGATAAATTTTGGCACACATGAGCAGGGACAACAGCAATAAATCTGCCTTTGTCAATTCCCGATATATACATTGTTCTCATTGTCTTTTACGTTTTAATCGTTAAATTGAATTGTTTTTTCGTCTGAAAATAAATTCGGGTACAAAGATAATGAGAAATATTTAACGGTTATTTGTAATTTAACATTATTTGCATTAAAAAAACACATTTTGCTGTATTATTGAAAATTATAATACAAGATTTTTTTAATTATGAATTATGCATTTGTGGATAAATGCCTGAACCTTGACTCAAGGATTTACATGATTGTTGTTTTTGCAGAAAACAATTTGTGTAATATTTGGGCTAAATCTTATTTTGAGGTGCTATAGATTGAATTCTTTTCGTTCGGTGTAGCGATAGCCCGAAGGGCTTGATTTTCATAACCGCAGGTCATCGACCTGCGGAAGTAACCTATCCAACAACTGCCTGAAAGGCAGGACTGACGTAGTCAAAGGCATGACTAACACATAATTTGAAATAATAATAATTAGTCCTGCCTTTCAGGCAGTGGTGTGAGAGGGCGTTTCCGCAGGTCATCGACCTGCGGTTATGAAAATTAAGCCCTTCGGGCTATCGCTGCGCCGAATGGAGGGAGAGACGTCGTAGGGGCGACCCTTGCGGTCGCCCTCCTTGCGGTCGTCCCTACGCCGAACGAAGGGAAGTCCATCCATAGCGCCTCAAAATAAGATTTAGCCCGAATTTTACGAATTAAACCGAATTTTTAACCCACGACTTACACGATTTTTTTTCTGCGAAGCCAACAATCATGTAAATCCTTTAATCCGTTAATCATGGTTCAGACATTCATAATTAATAATTAATAATTCATAATTGAAATACGTCCTTATTTTAGTCAATAAAATTTTTAGTACGGAATTTTATTGTAACTTTGCCGCCGTTGATTAAAAAATTAGGTCTTAGGAAAATATTATAAAAGTCTATGTTTGAAAATTTATCGGAACGCTTAGAGCGTTCATTCAAATTACTTAAAGGTGAAACTAAAATCACCGAGTTAAATGTTGCAGAAACATTAAAAGAGGTAAGAAAAGCTCTGTTGGATGCCGACGTCAGCTATAAAGTGGCAAAAAATTTCACTGATGAAGTGAAATCAAAGGCATTGGGAGCAAATGTGCTGACATCGGTGAAGCCCAGCGAAATGATGGTGAAAATTGTTCACGACGAGTTGGTGACGCTGATGGGAGGAGCCGCAAGTAAGGTTAATATCAAAGGAGAACCGGCTGTTGTGCTGGTTGCAGGCTTGCAGGGTTCCGGGAAAACTACTTTTTCGGGAAAACTTGCAAATTATCTCAAAACAAAAATGAGCGGTAATCCTCTTTTGGTTGCCTGCGACGTTTACCGTCCCGCGGCTATTGAGCAGCTGAAAGTACTGGGAGGGCAAATCAGGGTTAATGTATATACCGAAGAGGAAAATAAAAATCCCGTTGAAATCGCCTCCAATGCAATTAAATATGCAAAATTGCACGGATACGGCGTGGTGATTGTGGATACCGCCGGACGTTTGGCTATTGATGAAGAGATGATGGCGGAAATAACGGCAATCAAAACCGGTATAAAACCGCAGGAAACACTGTTTGTTGTGGATTCTATGACCGGTCAGGATGCAGTGAATACCGCTAAGGAATTTAACGAAAAGTTGAATTTCGACGGAGTTGTTCTCACTAAATTGGACGGAGATACGAGAGGCGGAGCGGCGCTGTCGATACGTTCTGTGGTGGATAAACCAATAAAGTTCATGAGTTCCGGAGAAAAACTCGATTCTCTGGATATTTTCTACCCCGAAAGAATGGCTGACCGAATCCTCGGAATGGGCGATATTGTGTCGTTTGTGGAAAAAGCTCAGGAACAGTTCGACAAAGAAGAAGCGCTGAGGCTTCAAAAAAGATTAGTCAAAGATCAGTTCAATTTCAACGATTTCTATAAACAGATTCAGCAGGTAAAAAAAATGGGGAATCTGAAAGATTTGGCGGGCATGATTCCCGGTATGGGTAAAATGATAAAAGACGTAGATATCGACGAAAACTCTTTTAAATCAATGGAATCGATTATACTGTCCATGACTCCCGCGGAAAGAGAACGTCCTGAGATTATTAACATAAGCCGCCGTAAACGCATAGCGTCGGGTAGCGGTACTGATCTTCTGGGTGTAAACCGCGTGCTGAAGCAATTTGAAGAAGCTAAAAAAGCTATGAAAACAATTGCAAAAGGCGGTATACCGAAACAAAAAATCATGCGCAGGTAAATAAAATTTCGATAAATACACTGATTATGGAATATTTTAAAATCTGTAAAAACATACCTGTTTACATAAGCGACAGCGGTAAAAGCAACAGTAAGAAATCGCTTGTGCTTCTGCACGGTTACCTTGAAACAAGCGAGGTCTGGGCTGATTTTACGGAGTTGCTGAAACCGCATTTTCGCGTTATCACCATAGATTTGCCGGGAAACGGGCTGTCGGGAACAAACAAGGACGAAAACAGTATGGAATTTATGGCGGATGTTACGGCAGAGGTGTTGCATCATTCCAAAATCGACAAGGCAACCGTAGCGGGACATTCCATGGGTGGATATGTCGCCTTGGCTTTTGCCGAAAAATACGATAATCTCACCGAAAAACTGTGCCTGTTTCATTCCACTCCAAACCCCGATACGGAAGAAAAAAAACAAAACAGGGACAGAGAAATAGAGCTTATCAAAGAAGGAAAATTGAACCTGATACTCAATGTCAATATAAAAAATATGTTTGCCGACGACAATCTGAAAAAAATGAAAGAGAATATCGCTATGATTACCGAAAATGCCATGATTTCGGACCCTAACGGCATTATCGCCTGTCTGCGTGGAATGAAAAACAGGAAAGATATGAACGCTTTTCTGACGGAATTTACCAAACCTTTATTGATGATATTCGGTAAAAAGGACAAGTACATTCCCGAAGATGTCGCAAATACCTTAATACGGAAGTTTCCGGCAGCGCAAAATCTCATATTGGAAAATTCCGGTCATGCGGGCTTTCTGGAAGAACCGGAAGCAAGCTGCCTGAAATTAACGGAATTTATTAACTGACTTTTTAAAAATTTATTCTTTAATCAATTATTTTACAAAAAATGGACAATACAAATACACGACAATTAAAAATATCACGACAAATCCAAAAAGATTTGGGCGAAATATTCCAGTTACGCGGCATGGCAACTTATCAGGGAGCGCTGATAACTGTGAGCGAAGTCAGAATGACGCCCGATTTATCTATCGCAAGGGTGTTTATCAGCGTTTTCCCTTCGACTAAATCCGAACCGGTACTTCTGCAAATCACTCAGGAAACAAAAGCCATACGGGCAAAACTGGCTGAAAAAGTACGGCATCAACTGCGCATCGTCCCCGAATTACAGTTCTATATAGACGAAACATTAGACAAACTCGAACATATCGACGAACTGTTGAAACAATAATCGGGATCGGTTCACAAATTATTCCGGTCATTTTTTTAATCCACGAATTACACGAATTACACGAAGTTAAATACTGTGGATTTTTACGAATTACACGAATTTAAATCCTGCGGATTTTTACGAATTACACGAATTAAAAAATCCGCCGGTTTTTTTAAATCCACGAATTACACGAATTTAAATCCTGCGGATTTTTACGAATTACACGAATTAAAAAAATATGCCGGATTTTTTTTTTAATCCACGAATTACACGAATTACACGAAGTTAAATCCTGCGGATTTTTACGAATTACACGAATTTTTTAATCCCTTCGTTCGGCGTAACGACAGCCCGAAGGGAATGTAATCGTCGCCTCCCTCCATAACGCCTCAAAATAAGATTTAGCCGATTTGGGGGATTTTTGTCGACCACTCCCTTCATCTTCCACCTTCGTGACGACCCATTGCTTTTTTTGTCACAATTATTTAGTCAATGAATAATTAAACTGACTTCCAATAAATTATTCGACCCGTAGCTTTACGGCGATTTGTTTTTTCCGGAGAACGAATTTTATCGCTCTTTTTACCGCGCAGCCTCCGATTTTGCAACCGGAACAAATCCGATTACCCTCAATAAACACAAGAGTTGCAACCAGATAGAATTAATTTAGTGTAAACTAAACCTTTAATTTTTTTTATACTTTTATCGTTTTTGAAAATAAGAACGATATACATTTTTTAAGAAATACAATAGAAAAAGATTTTTTTTTAACTTATTTTTTTCTCACTTTTGTTGCCGAAAGTAAGATTCTAAATGAATAAGATTCTAAATGAGCAAAATGGAACAGCATAAAAATGAGTTTGAAAGGCATAAACAAGTTTGGGCAAACTGCCTTCAAATAATAAAGGATAATATTTCGCCCGACAACTACAGAACATGGTTCGCACCGATAGTCCCCGTAAGATTGCACGACAATGTACTGACAATTGAAGTGCCTACAGCATTTTTCTACGAATATCTGGAAGAAAATTTCATTGATTTGTTGAGAGTAACCCTGCGTCGAGAGCTTGGAATCGCCGCAAAACTTGAGTATAGCGTAAGGGTAGTTACGGGGGCGCCGTCACTGAAATATCCTGCTCAAAACAAGACCGAACTGAGAAACAGAAATATCCCCTATCCCAATCCAGGCATGCGAAATGCGGGAGAGATAATAAATCCGTTTGCCATCCCGGGATTGAAGAAACTGGAAATCGACCCGCAACTGAACCCGAATTATAATTTCGGCAATTTTATCGAAGGCGAATGTAACCGTCTGGTGCGTTCGGCAGGATTGACCATTGCGCAAGATCCGGGAGGCACGGCATTTAATCCGTTTTTTATACACGGCAACTCCGGACTGGGAAAAACTCATCTGGCGCAGGCTATAGGTATCGATATCAAGGAAAAACATCCCGAAAAAATTGTGCTGTACGTTGATGCAAACAGATTTCAAACACAGTATATTGACGCGGCTATAAAGAAAAACAATGTGCAGGATTTTCTGTATTTCTACCAGATGATTGACGTGCTTATTCTTGATGATATTCACGAATTTGCCTCACAAACCAAAACTCAGGCGACTTTCTTTCATATTTTTAACTGTTTGCATCAGTCGGGCAAACAGCTTATACTCACCTCCGACAAAGCGCCGGCAGAGTTGCAGGGAATGGAAGAACGACTGCTTTCGCGCTTTAAATGGGGTCTGTCGGCAGAATTGAAAGCCCCGGACTTAAATACGCGGATCGCTATACTGAAAAATAAAATTTATAACGACGGAATAGTAATAAACGAGAGAGTGATAGAATATCTTGCATCCAATATCAAAAACAATGTCAGAGAACTGGAAGGCACCTTAGTATCGCTCCTCGCTCAATCCACCTTAAATAAAAAGGAAATAACCATTGAACTTGCCTCCGAAATGTTAGGCAAACTTGTGGTGGACAGTCCAAAAAGAAAGGTGACAATACAGGAAATTCAAAAGGTTGTGTGCGGATATTTCAGCATTTCTCCGGATTTGATTGCATCAAAAACAAGAAAAAGAGAAATTGTTCAAACACGACAGATTATTATGTATTTATCGAAACTCTATACCGAATATTCATTATCAACAATCGGCGCTCAGGTCGGAGGCAAAGACCATACAACGGTATTGCACGCCTGTAAAACTATCAGAGATTTGATTGATACAAACAAAGCATTTAAGGCTCATATAAAAGAATTGGAAAAACAATTCAACTAAACAGGAAAATCTACGTAATGATTTTATATAATTGCAATTTATTTCTACTTTTGCAAACTGATGGTAGAACGTGTTATCGCTGTTCTTTGAAAAGAGAATGGAGGAAAGTCCGGACAGGATAGAGCACTGTGCTGTTGAAAAACAGATGTTTGTAAGGATATGGCAATGTAACAGAAAATAACCGCCCTGTTTTTACAGGGTAAGGGTGAAAAGGTGAGGTAAGAGCTTACCGCAATTTGTGGCAACACAGTTGGCAAGATAACCCGCAGCCTGCAAGACCATGTACACCGGCGTCAAGAGCTGCTCGCTCGTGTCGGGGGGTAGGTCGCACTTCCTGCTGAACAGGAGACAGATAAATGATAACGATTCCTTTAACGGAATACAGAATCCGGCTTACAGTTCTACCATTTTAATTTAATTGACGCACCGGCAAACAAACCGGTGCGTTTTTTCAAATAATGATGAATAAAAATGATGAATAAAACAATACTGGGAATAGACCCCGGTACAACAATCCTGGGATATGCCGTTGTGCGCTCCGCAGGAACAAATCTCGAAATGCTGATGATGGGCGTCATAGAACTTGGAAAGTTCAAGGATCATTACGAAAAACTGCACAAGATTTTTATCCGTGTGGATTCCATAATCAAGGAATATAAACCGGAGGAACTTGCAATAGAATCGCCGTTTTTCGGAAAGAACGTGCAGTCGATGCTGAAGTTGGGACGGGCGCAGGGAGTCGCAATAGCGGCGGCGCTGTCGAACGGATTACCGATATTTGAATATGCGCCGAAGAAAATCAAAATAGCCGTCACCGGTTCGGGAAACGCTTCAAAAGAACAGGTCGCTAACATGCTAAAGATGGAACTGAAAATCTCGGATATGCCCCAATACATGGACGCTACGGATGCACTCGGCGCAGCGGTCTGTCATTTTCATCAAACAAAACTCGGCGCAACAGCCACAGCGGGCAACAGCTGGAACAGTTTCATAAAAAATAATCCCGACAGAATAAAATAAGGATAGAATAAATTACTCTAATAAAATAACTCTTAAAACAATAACAGTAAATAAAATGACGGATATTCTTCAGGAAATAATTGCAAACAAGCGTATCGAGGTAGAACGGCAGAAACAGACAGCAGGTCTGCGGGACTTGCAGGCTAAAACCCCGCAGCGTAAAGTGCTGTCCATGCGTGCAGCTTTAGAGTCGTCGTTGAGCGGCATTATAGCCGAATTTAAACGTAAATCTCCATCCAAAGGATGGCTGTATCCCGAAGCTAAAGTCGAAGACATAACGCGGGATTACGAAAAATACGGAGCTTCGGCGTGTTCCGTACTAACCGACAATAAGTTTTTCGGAGGGTCGCTTCAGGATTTGCAAACTGCCCGCCAAACGGTAAATCTGCCCCTGCTGCGCAAGGATTTTATTATCGACGAATATCAGCTGTATCAGGCTGCGGCGGCGGGCGCCGACGCTATTCTGCTAATCGCCGCGGCGCTCGACAGGGAACAGTGTTTATTTCTGGCGCAATCCGCACACAATCTGCAATTGGAGGTGTTGCTGGAAATCCACAACGAAGAGGAATTGTGCCAACTAAATCCGTACATTGATATGCTGGGCGTCAATAACCGCAATTTAGGCACTTTTTATACCAATACTGCAAACTCGTTCCGGTTAGCCGAACAGCTGAAATCCCTTACAATGTCCAACATCTGCGCGCCTTTGTTGGTGTCGGAAAGCGGCATTTCCGACGCCGACACGGTTCGACGTTTACGTAAAGTCGGGTTTCGTGGTTTTCTGATAGGCGAAACCTTTATGAAAAACCCGCATCCGGGCGAATATCTTCGTGGTTTTATAGAACAGTTAATTGATTGAACCGATGACTTTAGAACTTTGCAATAACATCCGACCGATGATTATAAAAGTATGCGGTATGCGTGAACCCGACAATATCCGCGAGGTGGCAGCCCTGTGTGTCGACTGGATGGGCTTTATCTTTTATCCGAAATCGCCGAGAAGGATTGTTGATACGCTCGCGTGCAGCGGAAAAGATGGAGAAACAGACAGTGTTATTCGTCTAATCAACAGTCTTGACGTACAGGGTAAAGTCGGCGTGTTTGTCGATGCACCGACGGAGGAAATGACGGAAACAGCAGAGGTTTATCAACTGAATTATCTGCAATTACATGGTCACGAATCTCCCGACGTCTGTAAGACTTTACGCAAATCCGGCATTTCGCTCATCAAAGCTTTTTCGATAGCCGCAAAGGACGATCTGAAACAAACGGCGGATTATGAAGGATTGACGGATTACTTTCTCTTTGATACGAAATGCGAAGGATTTGGCGGTTCGGGCAAACGTTTCGACTGGTCGTTGCTGGAGGCATACCGCGGGGCAACGCCTTTTCTGCTCAGCGGAGGCATCTCTCCCGACAGTAGAGAGGCTGTTTGCCGATTCCAACATCCGCAATTTGCAGGCATAGACCTGAACAGCGGATTCGAATCCCAACCGGGACGCAAAGATGTGAATAAACTCAAGGAGTTTATTTAATTATGAAT
>JAISRS010000114.1 GCA_031273485.1 Prevotellaceae bacterium | reverse complement strand
ACATATTTGTGTTCTTTTTTATTTTTGTAACAGGTGTTATTTCCAAGCATTTACAAAATGCGTTAAAGTGAGATTGCCTTTTATGTGCGAAATCGCACGCTATTTGTGCGTTTTCGCACATTTTTTGGTATGTTCTTGTACGCTCTAAAATCATATACAGCTATTATATAGCATATTATAATCTTTGGCATACTGTTTGCATTTATATTTGCCAAAAGTCCCTCATTCCTCCCTCAAAAGGGGATAAGGCGCTGATAAATCGTGAATTATGTGTCATAAATGATAAATTTAGAAATTATGAATTATAGATTGAGAAATAAACAAGCCTTCCTACCCTTCCAAAAGGGGGAACAGATGCAGATTGGAAGGATTCGCGCAGATTTTGATAGAATGCAATCACTCGTCTGCGCTTTTCACACCCCTAACAGAGGTCAAAATCCTGTTAGGGATAATAAGGACTTTAAGGTCTTTAAGGTCCTTAAAGACCTTAAGAATCTTAAAACCCTTAAAAAAATATTATTTATATGACAACAATTAGAATTATTTTTCGGTCGTTGATGCACTACAGGTTGTATTCGGCGATAAACATTTTGGGACTTGCATTAAGTCTGACATGTGTGGTAATCATCTCCCGCTACGTTTACAGCGAGCTGACGACGGACAGGTTTAACAGTAAACTCGACAGAATGTATCTCTCTACAGGGGAGGCGTCGGTTATTCAGGGAGAAGTTCGATTCGAAGGAATTTCGAATCCGAACAACGAAACGTCTTTTGTGGATTTATCGGCAGACCCGGCGGTGGAGAAACATTCGCAGTTCTACAAGTTCGATAACAGCGAGGTCAGTCTGGACGAACACAAATACGGCGCGGACGTCCTGGTGGCGGACACGTTGTTTCTGCAAATTACGGATTTCCCGATACTGTCGGGAACTAAAAACTTCACGCGACCCGAAGACGTTTTCATCACCGAAGCATTCGCAAAGAAAATCTTCGGCAAAGAAAATCCCGTCGGGAAAACCTTGGATTATCCCGCAATCAACAAGCAAATGACCATAGCGGGCGTTATCGGGAAACCGGTAAATAAAAGTATCATTTCTTTCGACCTGCTTCTTTCGTCCCAAATAACACATTCATGGGCAAAGATGCCTCAAAGCCTGATACTCCTGCATCCGAATGTCGATTACAGGGCAATCAACAGCAAGTACAGCGAGTTTATGGATATGAGCAGATGGAAATACAGCATCCGTTATCAGCTGATTCCGTATAAAAAAGTCTATTTTGAAGACCGTATAGTCGATTATGTCGGATATGCGCACAGCAAATTTATATACGTCGTCATCCTGTCGGGAGTAGGTTTTCTGCTGCTGCTGATCGGGACGCTGAACTATATCAACATCTACACCATAGTGGCGCTTCGACGGAGCAAGGAGTTCGGGATGAAAAAAGTGTTCGGCGCCGAAGGATACAAGGTGTTTTTGCAGTTAGTATTGGAGAACCTGAGCGTCATTGTCCTGTCGCTTGGTATTGCATTCTGGCTGGCAGGCGCGCTGAATACTTTTGTGACTAACGCTTTCGGATTTGAACAGTTTCCCAATCTGCGGTTCGACATTCTGCTTGCGCTCGTTCTGACGCTTGCGCTTCCGGCGGTGACGAGCATAACTCCGCTTTTAAGATACAGGTATCTGACGCCGATTAAATCGCTGAAATCCGTTTCGGGCGGCAACAAATCGCTACTGTCGCGACAGATGTTTCTCGCCTTCCAGTTCTTTATTACCATGACGCTAATCGCAGTTTCGCTGCTTTTCGTCCGGCAGCTCGACTATATGCTTGGGGCGGATTTGGGCTATCGCACGCACAACATCATTGAAGTTCCGTTTTTCAAAGCGAATGAAGATGTATCTTTTGCCGTAACCACATCGCGCGGGGAACGGAAAAACAAAGAAAAACGAAAGGAACAGATTGTCGACGAACTGACACAGAAACTGAACGCCTCGCCGCTTGTGCATCGGTGGATACGAGGCGATCGACCCATTCTAAAAAGCTCTTCCGGTTTTGACTTTAAAACTCCCGACGGGGAATTTAAATCCTGCACTCTGATTGGAGCTGATGAAAACTGGTTGAATTTTTTTGAAGTGCAACTGCTCGAAGGACGCTCTTGGGATAACGATACCGACAATACTTTCACATATAATTTAATTGTGGGCGAATCCACGCTTAAACAGTTCGGGATTACGGATTATCGTGAAGCCACACTCGAACCTGCCCGACGTCTATGGTACGTGTCGGGCAGAGACGAAGAGATGAAAACCAATCCGCCCTACCGCATTGTTGGGGTGATAAATGATTTGTATGTGACGCATCTTTCGCAGAAACAACCTCCGCTGGCAATGTACTTCGGCAGAGGCGGCGGCGATGACCCCGTTTTTATTTCGTTTGCTCCCGAAAACAAGGCGGCGGTGCTCGAATTTGTGAAAAATCTGCACGAAGAACTGATTGGCGGCGAATTTTCTTATTCGTTCATCGAAGACGAACTGAAGGCGATATACAGAGAAGATGAAAAGATTGCCCGCATCTATTCCGTGTTTACGGTAATAGCAATTTTTATTTCCATACTCGGACTGTTCGGCATTTCGCTGTTCGACATCCGGCAACGAAGAAAGGAAATAGCTATCCGCAAAATCAACGGCGCATCAACCAAGGATATTATGCTGATGCTTGTGAAGAAATATCTGGCGCTGCTTGGCGTGTCGTTTGCGCTCTCCGTCCCCGTTGCGTGGTACGCAATCGACAGGTATCTGGAAAACTTCGCTTTTCGGACGCAGGTGTCGTGGTGGCTGTTTGCGGTAGCGCTCGCTCTCACCGCCGCCGTTTCGCTGATTACGCTGATTTATCAGGTCTATACGGCAAGCAACAAAAACCCGACGGAGACAGTGAACAGTGAACAGTGAATAATTGAGAGTTGAGAGTTTTTACAGGATTAACAGGATTTGCAGGACGAATACAGTGAATAACGAATAACGAACAGTGAACAGCGCGAAGCGCAAAAATCCGAAGGATTTTTTAATTCGTGAAATTAGAAAAAATTCGTACAAATTCGTGGATAATATTCGTGTAATTCGTGGATAAAATTGACTACGCCGAACTTACGTTTCGTGGATAAAAAAATTATGTTACCTTTGCGGATTACTTTGTGAACAGTAAATGCTAAAAAATATTAAATATGACAAACTTTAGAATTATTTTTCGGTCGCTGATGCACTACAGGCTGTATTCGGCGATAAACATTCTGGGACTTGCACTAAGTCTGACCTGTGTGGTAATCATTTCCCGCTACGTTTACAACGAACTGACGACGGACGGGTTCAACCGTAAACTCGACAGGATGTATGTCACTGTTCGGGAATCGCGGGGGAATAATGCTCAATCTTCATTTAGCGGGATTGGCAATTCGGACAGTGAACAATCCGTAAAGGATTTGTCGGCAGACCCGGCGATAGAGAAACATTCGCAGTTTTTCAGATATCAGGAAAGCGATGTTAGCTCCGGCGAACACAAATACAACGCTGACATTTTGGTGGCGGACAGTTTGTTTCTGCAAATTATGGATTTTCCGATAATGTCGGGAGCTAAAAACCTCAAACTGCCCGAAGACGCTTTTATCACCGAAGCGTTTGCAAAGAAAATCTTCGGCAGCGAAAATCCCGTAGGGAAAACCTTAGACTATCCCGCAATCAACAAGCAAATGACCGTAAGAGGCATTATCGGGAAACCGATAAATAAAAGCATTATTACATTCGACCTGATTATTTCGTCCCAAATTATACCTTCATGGTCAAGGTTGCCGATGAGCCTCATACTCCTGCATCCGAATGTCGATTACAGGGCGGTCAACAATAAGTACGGCGAATTTGTAAATTATGGAGCCGAGGGTAACAGCGTCCGCTATCAGCTGTTCCCCTACAAAAAGGTCTATTTCGAAAACAGTATAATCGACGAGTTTCATTATGCGCACGGCAAGTTTGCATACGTCATTATCCTGTCGGGAGTGGGTTTCCTGCTGCTGCTGATCGGGACGCTGAACTATATCAACATCTACACCATAGTGGTGCTTCGACG
>JAISRS010000068.1 GCA_031273485.1 Prevotellaceae bacterium | reverse complement strand
TCTCTACGCAAAAGAAAATTATTTAATATTTATATAATTAACAACAAATTTTATTAAAATTTTTTTATAATGAAAAAAGTAAATTATTTATTGACAGGCTTATTAATAGCCTTTGCGGGAATTATGATTTCCTGCAAAAAAGATGATGTCCTGAAAGGGATTGTAACTTACTCACTGGTGCTTCCAAACACCTACAATTCTACCGTGGATGGAGAGATTGAGTTTTTGGATGTTTTCAGTGTGAGTGTTGCCTACAAAAATGCGGCAGGGAGTGTTGTTACCGAAAACGACATTTCTCTGCCATGGTCGTTCAGCCAGGAGGTGGAAGCGCCTTTTACGGCAACTATCGACGTAACCGTTTCGCTTCGGACGCTGGAAGAACCGCCTTACGAATTTCCCCGTCCCAATAGCGGCAATTTGGCGAAAATAACGATTGAGTCAAGCGGAAAGCGGCTAAGCGAAGGAAGTCCCGTAACGGGAACAGGCAGCGGACTTTACAGCGCAATAGACAGCTGGTTAGAGGAAAACGGGCATACTTCCCGAACTCTGTTATTCACGGCTGAAACTCTTGAAAAACAGGGTAGCGCTTATTGAGAGTTACTCCATTGACGATTTGCTTAAATTAGCAAAGTGAATCTAATCAAAAGAGTAAATCTATTCGGATCGGTAGCGACAAGGCATCTTGTCGCTACTGTCATTATTGTTAGCAACGACAATATTTAGTCGCCAGCCCCGTTCGGCACAGCGGGACGCTGCGCCGAACCAATAGTATCTACACATTTTTTTAAATTCGGCTAAATCTTTTTTTTGAGGCGCTGATGGAGGGACGCTACGCCGAACGAGGAGCTATGGACGGCTTCATAATTTAGAGGTTCTCTTTATTCACCAGTACTTTATCAATGCGGACGCCGTCCATGTCTATGATTTCAAAGTTGAAACCGTGCCATGCGAGTTTTTCTCCGGTTGCGGGGATATGTTCCAGAATGGAGAGTATAAGTCCGCTGAGCGTATTATAGTCGTGGTCGGCATAAAGGTATTCCATATCGAAATATTCAAGGAAATTGTAGAACGAGCATTGTCCGTCAACTAATAAACTGCCGTCTTCTCTTTCAACGATTTCCATATTGTCGTTTTCATCAACCTGACCTACCAAGGCTCTCATAATGTCGCTAAGCGTGACAATGCCCTGAATGTCGCCAAATTCATTGATGATAAGTCCGTATTTGACTTTGGCTTTTTTGAATTGTTCCAGAGCGTTGTAAACGCTTTGATTTTCGGGTAGAAACTGTGCGGGACTTATCAGTTTTTCGAGTGAAAAATCGGGAGAATCAATGCGTCCGAATAAATCTTTGAGGTAAACTATGCCGATTATATTGTCGGGAGTGTTTGATACCACGGGATAAATTGTGTGCATGTTTGCTATTACTTTCTCCCTGATTTGTTCTTTGTTATCGTTGATGTCGAGTGAAATAAGGTCGGTGCGGTGGGTCATGATCGAATCCACGTCGCGGTTGCCGAGATTAAAGACGCGTTCCACAATGTCGTGTTCCACTTCCTGAACTTCTCCATCATCAAAACCTTCTTTCACAATTGCTTTTATTTCTTCTTCGGTTACTTTGCTGTCGTCGTGTTTTATTCCTAATATTTTGATGAACAGCCGTGTGCTTTCGGAGAGCAGCCACACAATCGGCGCCGCAATGCCGGATAATATGCGCATTGGTTTTGCCATCATTTTTGAGATGCGTTCCGGTTTGCTCATGCCCAGATGTTTGGGGACTAATTCTCCTAATACGAGCGTCAGGTAAGTGACCGCAATAACCACTGCGGTTTTTGCCATGCCATGAGAATATGGGGCGAGAATTTCCACTTTTTCGAGGATTACGGCAAAATCGCGAACAATTGTTTCGCCCGAAAACAAACCGGTGAGTATCCCGATCAGGGTGATGCCTATCTGAACGGTTGAGAGGAATTTATCGGGGTTGTTCGATAACTTTAAGGCGCTGCCGGCTGATTTGCTGCCTTTTTTAGCTTCTATCTCCAATTTTGATTTCCGCGCCGACAATAATGCTATTTCGGACATCGACAGAAGTCCGTTTAAAATGATTAGTCCTAAAATGATAAATATTTCCATACTATTGAGGTTTCGGGAAACTGCCTCTTGCGGATTATTTTTTTACCGGTTTGTCGTTCATCACTGTTGACTGTACATTGATGGATTCCTGATGGATGAGATTAAGATACGCTTTCAGGAAATCTTCGTTTAATCCCATAGCTTTTCCCATGTTTATACGGTGTTTCACAATGTCGTTCCATCTGTTCATCTGGAGTATTGTGACGTTGTTTTCCTTTTTATACTGACCTATTTTATTTGATATTTTCATTCTTAACGACAGTTTTTGAATGATTTCGTCATCCAGGAGGTCAATGTCTTCGCGCATTTTCGACAGCGCCGTCTGGTCGTCACACTGCATGGGCGACACCGACCGTAAAAGTAATCCGTAGATAAGTTCTCCGTATTTTTCGGGTGTAAGCTGCTGTTTTGCATCGCTCCACGCGCACTGCGGATTGTTGTGGACTTCTATCATCAATCCCCTGACGTCCATGTCCAAAGCTTTTTGAGAGATAAACGGTATCAGCTCCGTATTTCCGCAAATATGGCTTGGGTCGCATATTATGGGCAGTTGCGGGCAAGCGGCTTTCAGTTCGATGGGGATATTCCACATGGGAGAATTGCGAAACACGCTTTTTTCGTGCGATGAAAATCCCCGGTGTATTGCTCCCAACTTCCTGATTCCCGCCTTGCTTATTCTTTCCAATGCTCCGATCCACAATTCCGTGTCCGGGTTTACGGGATTTTTGATTAAGACCGAAACGTCCGTTCCTTTAAGCGAATCTGCAATTTCCTGAACGGAAAACGGATTTGCCGAAGTTCGTGCGCCTATCCACAATAAATCAACCTCGTATTTAAGCGCCAATTCCACGTGTTCGGCATTAGCGACTTCCGTAGCAATGCGCAGTCCCGTTTCTTTTTTTACCTGCTGCATCCACGGCAATCCTTTTACTCCGATGCCTTCAAACGAATTAGGACGGGTTCGCGGCTTCCATATTCCTGCTCTGAAGATACTTACTCTTTTAGTCGCTTTGAGCTTTTTAGCCGTATCTATCAATTGCTCTTCGCTCTCGGCGCTGCATGGACCGGCAATTAAAAGAGGCCATTCGGGATTTTCTAAACCGTTAGGGATATGTTCTGTTTCTATCTCCACTTTTGCTCCTGTATATGTCATAATATATATTTAATATCTAATTTAAATTTTATAAAAAATCCGCCAAAAATACGTCAAAATATCCGAATGTGAAAACTTTTACCGGTTTTTTCGCATATATGCGGTGTCTAACAACTAATAACAAATTCGCTATTATCCACAAATTATACGATATTCCACGAATTTTTTCCTTGTCTGAACCTTGATTAAAGGATTTTGCTTTCGCAGAAAAAATTCGGACTAAATCTTATTTTGAGGTGATATGGATTGGAGATGACGACTACGTTTTCTTTGTTCGGCGTAACCGAACGAAAAGGTCGTTAAGCAGCCCTTCGGGCTATCGCTACGCCGAACCATCCATAGCGCCTCAAAATAAGATTTAGCCGATTATGTTAAGATATTCACAAATTAAATCAATATAACTTGGGCATTACCATATATTTGCGCTCGCAGGTAAACAATCAAAAATAAGACAAAGTTTATTGAAATAATGTAAAAAATACTCGAATATTACATCTAATACTCGAATATTATATCTAATATTCAGATATTACATCTAATGTTCGAATATTATATCTAATGTTCGAATATTATATCTAATGTTCGAATATTACATCTAATGTTCGAATATTATATCTAATGTTCTGACATTATATCTAATTTTCGTGTAATTTGATTGATTCGGCGACAAAAAAATCCGTGTAATTCATGGATAAAAAAATCCGCAGGATTAATTCGTG
>JAISRS010000029.1 GCA_031273485.1 Prevotellaceae bacterium | reverse complement strand
CGGGGCGAAAGCCCCTCCTATGCGCTATCACGCTGCAAATTTAGCCGGAAATTTTTATTTATCCAAATATTATATCTCTTTTATTTTCAATTAATTATTTTTTGGCTCTGAATTGCTGAGCGTTTATTATAGTTCCCGTTTTCATCCCAAAATAGTCGTATCTTTGTACCATCAAATAAATGAAGATATACAAACAAATAGTATGGACATTAACTGGAAAAAGAATACCGCATTATTTGTAACCGGACAGGCTTTATCCCTGTTTGGAACAATGGTGGTGCAATACGCTATCATGTGGCATATAACGCTTATGACCCAATCCGGGACCATGATGACTCTTTTTACGATTGCCGGATTGCTTCCCATGTTTTTTATTTCGCCCTTTGGCGGGGTTTGGGCGGATAGATATAATCGAAAGTATATCATCAATATAGCTGACGGTTCAATAGCATTTGCCAGTCTTATTGTGGCGGTTTTGATTATGTCGGGAATTGACCTTGTCGGCATTCTCCTTGCATGTTCGATTATTCGTTCCTTCGGACAGGGAGTGCAAACGCCTGCGGTCGGCGCTTTTATTCCGCAAATTGTTCCGCAGGAGCATTTAACCCGAATAAACGGCTTGCAAAGCAGCATACAGTCATTTATCTTCTTGACGTCGCCCATGATAAGCGCGGCGTTAATGTCTTTTGTTTCTTTGGAAATACTGTTTTTTCTTGACGTCGTTACCGCCGCCATCGGTATAAGCATTGTCTCCTTTTTTGTCAAAGTACCGCAAAGAGAAAAGCCTGTCCCGAAAACAGGGGAGCAAAAGGACATAACCTATTGGAATGACCTCCGCGAAGGAATACGGTACATAAAGCAACATGGATATATTTCACGACTGATGCTTCTTACGGCGATATTCCTCTTTTTTTTCGCTCCCGCCTCGTTTTTAACACCCTTGCAAGTAATCAGAAATTTCGGCAATGATGTCTGGCGACTTTCCGCGATAGAAGTTGTTTTTTCTGCAGGGATGATGCTGGGCGGTATTCTGATAGGTTACTGGGGCGGCTTCAAAAACCGCGTATCTACCATGTCGCTTTCCTGCGTGTTGTGCGGAGCGCTTACCGTATGGTTGGGAATTGCGCCTTATTTTTGGCTCTACCTTGCTATTATGGCAACCTTGGGTTTGACGCTTCCGCTATGGAATACGCCGTTCATGGTTTTACTGCAAACCACCGTGGAAACAGCATTTATGGGCAGGGTACTTTCGGTTTTTAGTATGATATCCGCCACCATGATGCCTTTGGGTATGATTGTTTTCGGTCCGGTTGCAGATACGGTTTCAATCAATATCCTTCTTGTCGGAACAGGAGCTATCATAATGCTGCTGGCTATTCCGTTAATACGCAACAAAACATTGCGTGAAGCAGGGAAAATGCAGCCTTAAAAGATTTTAAGTATGAAAGCAATGAAAGAAAACAGATACTATTTGTCAAAACTGTAGAAGAAGCAATCAAAATATTTAATGAGTAATTGCAGGAAATAAGAAATCTTCACCACATTGACTGTCATTATATATCTATACATAAATCATTTTTTTCGTCATCCCGCCGTCCACTACGATATTCTGCCCAGTGATGAAAACGGCTTTGTCGCTCAATAAAAACCAAACCGCTTCGGCAATATCATCCGTTTTTCCGACTTTACCCACCGGATGTTGTGCATGGTCGGCTTCTGAAAGCGTATCGTAATCATTTACTTCAATCCAGCCCGGACTGACACAATTCACTCGTGTTTTTGCGCCTAAACTGATAGCCAAAGCGTGGGTTAAGGCAACAATTCCGCCTTTGCTTGCGCCGTATGCCTCGCCGTGAGGTTCGGACATTAAGGCTCTGGTAGAAGCAATATTAACTATTGCTGATTGTTCCGAAAGGAGGTGTTTCCCGAATTTGACCGTATAAAAAATACTGCTCAGATTGACGGATAAAATTCGGTTCCAATTTTCAACCGACAATGTTTCAAGCGGCTCAAAAACGCTGATGCCGGCGTTATTGACCAGATAATCTATTTTTCCGGACTTGGATTCGACGTGTTTCATTGCCGCCTGTACTTCATCGGGATTGCCGACATCGCAAATCAACGTTTCTACCTGTGCGTATTCATTCTTCAATTCCGACAAATAAAGGGCGTTAATATCCCAAACAATCACATTACATTGTTCCTGTAAAAGCTTTTTGACAATGCCTTTTCCGATACCGTGACCGCCTCCCGTAACGATTGCTGTTTTCATATTTCTTTCATAAAACTGCAAATTTACACACTTTCCCGGTCTTTTCCTGCTTTTTTTATCTTTTGGGACAAATATCCCATTTATCTGCAATTGCCTACTACTTCCTTCTATACTCGCTCGGCGACATCCCCGTATGCCGTTTAAAAGATTGTCCGAAAAAAGACTGATTGGGAAACGACAGGCTGTCGCTGATTTGCTGCACAGTCATATCGGACTTGAGCAGGGCTTTGGCTTCCAGAATAACGTAATCGTTAATCCATTCGTAGGCGGTTTTGCCGGTGGAGGCTTTGATGACGGTCGAGAGATATTTGGGCGTCAGGCAGAGTTTGTCGGCATAGAATCCGACTTCGTGCGATTCCCGATGGTGGAGTAAAACAAGGTTGTAGAACGAGGTAAAAAGTTCCTCCATTTTTGTCTCCGGTCGCTGATGCTGTTGAAAAGTGGAATCCTTAATATTCAGTTCCAGATTGTCACCGAACCGTTTGGACAACACAATGAACAAGCCTGAAAAATCATCGCTGATATGATGATACTGTACAATCTGACCGAAAAAAACGATCCCAAGCCGGTTCGCCTCGAAAGTATATTTCACTAAATTGATGCTTCCCTCGATGGTTCCTTTCAGACAAATAAGGCAATGTGCATTTTTGCCGCCTGTTCCGGAGAAAAGGGAGCGGAAAAGCAGGAAAAAATCATCCCGGTAAGGGTAATGGAAATTGCCCTTTTGAGCGCTGAAAAACAGTCGTAATTACGTTGGGACATAGTTCCGGGCGAACGGAACTTCAAGCTGCCGTTAGACGGCGAAACGTATAAACCTGTTATGCACAGTACTCTATTTCTCAATTAATCAAAGAAAGTCAACAAACCTTGTTTTGCTTTATAATTGTTTGACGTCAAATAGTTGGAAATAAATAATTCCTTGCCCGTTTGGTCGGAATTTTCAGTAATGTTTCTCATTCCATAAGTCAAATTCCAGGGAATTTGTTTGCAAACGAAAACAAACTGCGAATATAGTCGCTGTCATCGTAAGTGATCAGCCATTTGTGCGGGCAATTTTTCATGGTCTCGGCAAAACGTTTGTGATCGAATGATTTATGAAGATTGCCGTTTTTTCCGTACAACGCTGATTTTGTGGCTGAATAGTATGGAGGGTCAAGAAAAATAAAAACATTATCGCCTTCTTTATTTACCACCGTTTCATAATCCTGATTTGTTATCAAAGAGCCGTTTATCACTTGTCCCAAATCGTTTAACCGCTGTATGCTGCTTTCGGTAAAACGTCCTGTAAATGCGTCTTCACTGTAACCGCCGCTTAATGTTGTTCCCGAAAATGTGATGCGATTGTAAATAAAAAATGCGGCTGCGCGTTCCAAATCATTGAATTTTCCAAGATTTTCGTTCAAAAACCGATATAATTCCTTGCCGACAGGATATTTTTCTTTCCATTCGTACACCTTTTCAATCAGCGCATCAACGTCTCGTTGTGTCATTTCCCAAAACTTATACAATTCCGAATATAAGTCGTTTATCCAATATTTTTTGTTTGGAAAACGCTGCTTCACATACACAAACACCGAGCCGCCTCCGAGAAAAGGTTCTCGAAATTCGTCAAAATCGGGCAACAATTTTGCGATTGTTTCAACTGCACGACTTTTGCCGCCGGGGTCACGTAGGGGGGGATTTTAGCATTTTGTGTGTTTATAACTTATGTTTTTTCAAAACATTTTGCCATTCAATGATATGAAATTCTTTGATTTCAGTTGAATTTTTAGAATCTGCTATCAAATTACGGGTATAAGTTTGAATAAACTCTTTGTAATCATCAATAAAGCGCAAATAATATTTCAAACTTGTGAAAATTCCATTTGCAATAATTTCTAAATCGGTATTTTTTTTGATTTTCAAGATGAATTTATTGATAAATTCTTCTTCTTCGGGTGATACAAAATTTTCTTTTGCCGTTGTCAATATATAATAGCGCCCAATACTCGTGTTTGCTGACTTTTTGGCGACATCAAAAACTAAATTTCTGTCAATTGGAATATTATGCTTGATTTCTATCATTTCAAACGGGGTATTGTCTCTATTCCAAATTTCAATATCACCATAACCGTGTTTGTCGGCAGAAGTATGTACATTTAGTGGACGCAAAATCTTGTTTTCGTAGCGTTTTACTTGTTTGAAAAGTTGCTGATAGATTGAATAAATTGCAATCACGGGCAAACGCGAACTTAACTTCATTGAAAAATGCTGTTGCAACATGGATAATACGCTGTTAATATTGATAATATCAATAAAATCGGTAGTTTCTATTGTTTCATCAAAAATCATTTTTTGTTGCAATGAAAGTGTATGCAGTTTTTCAAAAATATACATCAAAGTATCTTCGGCTTTGATTTTTGTATTTTCGATGGCATCTAGAATTTCTAAAAAGCTCAATAATTCTTTTTTTGTACGGGTAGCAATGCTTGTACCTTCCGACAAAGTCCAAGGCGTATCGGCTCTTGTTACCAATGACAAAAAACCGGATTCTTTGTTTGAGTATTTTTGAAAATACTTCTTAAAAAAAGGCGTTGTTACTTTTGTATCTAACACTCTCGCAGAATAACCATTTTCAAACTTTTTCTTATGTAACCGCACATCCTGTTGCGGATTAACTGCTTTTTCCAACAAAGAGGTTACTAATGCAGATACCAAAGATTTGTTATTGTCAATATTATCAAGCAGAATATCAATGTTGGCAACAATGATTTCCGAATACTTCCTGTGCTTTTTCGCTGATAAATTTGCTACAGCGCGTTCAAGCAGGTTTTCTAAAATTTCCGAATGTGTCATATAAATAAATCTAATGTGTAATTATTTTTGTTTTGAGCTATTCTGTTTTTGGCATAATCTACAAATTCGGGGTGAATTTCTATGCCAATATAATTTCTTTTCAACCGATGAGCGACAACAGCTGTTGTCCCCGAACCTAAAAATGGGTCGAGTACAATATCGCCTTCTTTTGTCAAAAGTTTTAATAACTCCTGTATAATAAATTCGGGATAAATCGCAGGGTGTATATTGCCTTTGATTGTTTCAACTGTTGATTCTATCACATCTTTACGCATAGAATTGCCGTAAATTTTTATTATTGTAAAACCCTTATTTTCGATTTGTGTTAATCTACCGCCTGCCTGTCCACCGTAAGGGAGAGCGTGTACGCCTTTGATTTTCATGCGAAAACTTTCAAGTTTTCCTTGCAGAACTTCCATTATCACTTCGTTTAATTCTTTTTTTGCCTGTAACTTTTCTTCGCTTGACAAATCGGATTTTTCAATAAGTTCAAAATATTTTTTCCCTATATCATTGCCTGCTTTCTTTTTCCCACCATTCAAATATTTATCACTATATTCAAGAAAAGCATCTTTGTTAAAATAGTAATCATCTTTTTTTGAAAAAATGAAAAACGGCTCTGTGGCAGGAATAAGTTTTTTA
>JAISRS010000010.1 GCA_031273485.1 Prevotellaceae bacterium | reverse complement strand
ATCGAACACTATTGCAAGGCAAAACAGCAAAACGTACGCGAAAAGCGTGGGCTTTGTTTATGTTTGCAATAGGTTTTTACCGGAACCAAGAGGTGGCGTGGCAAAAGTTCACGCTCATTTTTTTTAGGAAAAATAAAATTCAAATTATAGGAAAAATAAAATTCAAATTATAAAGAAAATAAATTCAAATTATAAACGGAGAAGCCGACAGCCGTAAAGTGGAGGCAAAATTAAAAAATAAATAGTATGGCAGATATTAACGAATTTGCAAAATTGTTGGAAGAGTTTGGAAAATTAGAAATTAAGGAACGAACTTCCACATTATTAGAAATTGCCCAATGCCCGCATTTTGAAAATGTATGGAGCAATATATTGGCATTCTACCTTAATCCTCAAAAAGAACACGGACTTGGCGACTTTCTTTTAAAATCGCTGTTCCAAGCGATTGGCAAAGAAGTGGATTTGGGCGATCTTGAAAAAATTAAAGTGGGTAGAGAATATTCCACCGGTACAGAGAAACGGATAGATATCGTTATTACGGGGAGTAATTTTGTTGCAGGTATAGAAAATAAAGTAAATGCACCTTTGTATAATGATTTGAAAGACTATGCGGACACGCTGGATAACTTGGCAAAACAAAGTGGAAGCAGGGCTTACAAAATTGTGCTGTCAAAATATGGAGGAAACAACCCTTCGGATGGTTTTGAAGATTTGTCTTATGTCAAATTAGTAAAAACCTTAAAGCAGAACATCGGAAACTACATGACATTCTCCGATACAAAATACTTTATCTTTTTCAAAGATTTTTTAACAACAGTAGAAAATAATTTAAATAATAATATTATGGAAGATAATCCGAAATTAAGACATCTAATTGCAAACAACTTTGGCGCAATAAACACATTGGCGCAATACCGGGGACAATTGTGGGGCGCTTGTTACAACAAATTTCGCTCTCTTGAGGGACCGGTTAAAGAAAAAATGAAAGAACAATTTGCTGCGGGGCTAATACGCTGCGGATATTGGGACGAACCGGATGATAATGGAGATTTGTTGCTGGAGTTTTCTTTTAAGAAAGCTCCATCACTGCGGTTTTACATTCAGTTAAAAAATACGGAATATTTAAGCATTGAAGCAGAGGAGGAGGGTGCAAATAATGAAGTAATTAAAAAAATCATAGAAGAGAATGATTACCGCTTGCTCGACCGCACGACTGAGGAGATTGCCGACGATATTGTTTTTAGATTAAACCAAATATTGAAGCTGTTAGGGTAAACCATTCCGTATTGAAAAATCTTTAATTCATCATACGTTGGCGCTCTAATGAATTATGAAACAAGTATCCTTAAAGTTAAAAGAATATGTTACCGATAATTAAAAAGAAATCAGAAAACGGGAATTGTCTGAAAAGTCTGACAATCAAGTCTAAATTTATTTTACTTCTTTGTTTTACTCTCTTCTCCATTGGAAGTCATGCCAATTGGGACTCAATTGTCAGCCGGGAGTATGCTTCGAAGTTTAAAGCAGATTGCGAATCCAAAAAAGCAACTGTGCTGGAATTAAATGCCAAGCACAAAAATTCCAATCTAACCGATGAATATACGACTCTGATCCATGAGCTTTGCTCAAGTACTATCAGGGAGATTGACAGCATCGCCGGTATCGACTATCAAGCCGAATGGCTCACTATTTCCCAAGAAACCGGCGAGGAAAATTTGGACTTGACAGAGGAAGAATATGCTAAAAAGACGTATACCGCTGCAACGAATCAACTCAATGAAATTGTGAAGATTTTTAACGAACAACTTACGGGAACGTTGGAAAAAGCAAAGTTGCACCAGGAAAATTCCACAGTAAAAGATACTGCCGAAGTCTCCAGTCAGCCTGAAACCGAAGTTTCCGCTCAGCCTGAAACCAAAGTTTCCGGTCAGCCTGAAACCAAAGTCTCCGGTCAGCCTGAAACCAAAGTTTCCGGTCAACCTGAAACCAAAGTTTCCGGTCAACCCAAAACTACTACAGCCTTTGAAGAACTTCCATGGAAAGGTATTGGCTGGGCTTTCGTCATTACATTCGTTATATTGTTTGTCATGGGTATAACAGGGAAAGTGGTGATTTACCGCAACTGGCCGGACATCTTATTATCCATTCTCTTTATTGTTGTGTCATTGTGGGTTATGGTTCTATGGTACCGGTGGGTAGGAATTGCTCTCTTTGCAGCAACTATTGTGTGGAGTTGCTGGCGCTGCAGTGTTTACAATCACAATATTGTATTAGGCATCATTGTTGGCGTCTTGAGAATATTTGTAATTGCGGTTATCGCAGTTTTACTCTTTTTGGCTTATTTCTTTAGCGGAGCTCAACAAGATAAATTGCAGGAAGCCCACCACTGGAAATCATATAACAGGAATATTGACAAATCCAAAGACGCAAAGAATCTCGCGAGAGATTTTGCAATAATAGCGACTATCTTCTTTTGGCTGGCAAGCCGGTTTATTGGAGACAAAAGCGATGTAGAACAGATGATAAGACGTAATCGATGATGAAGGAGTTCGTATTCTTGTGGCTTTGGATTTTTACACTTTGTACTGCACCAATGCAAGCCGTTGCATCGACAAAACAGCAAGAGCATCCGGCAAGTTCGAAAGAGTCGGAGTTAACTCCGCAACAAATTGAAAAATTGCCGGTTGCGAAAGCATTTGTATTTGTCGGCTTTTTGGGGGCTATAGCTCTTGGAACAATCGCTGCATGGATGTTTTGGAAAAATTCCGAAAATCTTTCTCACTTCTTTTTTTCACGTCGTGATTTTTACCAAAACAGTCCTTATGATATCATGCGGGAAAAAATAGCATGGGGCATATCAACGTTCTGTATAGTAGCTTTTGGTTTCGGTACACTGTGGGTATATTTAGTCAAATGGGTATTGAACTGGGAAGGAGAAATTTTAAAATATTTAAACACATAATAATATGGCAATTAATTTAAACAAGATTACCCTCGAAAAACAGGGAGACAGTCATAAAATTGACTTGACAAAAGGCGGAAGCAATTCGTCCAAAGAGATTGTTATCAATCTGAACTGGACACAAAAGAAAGGCTTATGGGCGAGTTTGACAAAAAGCGCAAGCGCAATAGACCTCGATTTGGGATGCTTCTACGAATTACGGGATGGAAAAAAAACAGTCATCGACGGAGTGCAATTTTCTAAAGGAAGAGGTGGCGCAAAGAATCAGCTCACAAGGCAGGGCTGTTATACCGACAGACCATGGATATGGCACACGGGCGATGATCGTTCGGGCGCGGGAAACGGAGAAAATATACTGGTAAATCCGCAAGGACTGGCTAATTTGAAACGCATTATTGTTTATTGCTTTATTTATGAAGGCGTGGCAAAATGGGCGGAGTCGAATGCCGTGGTTACCGTCAAAGTCTCCGGGAATCCCGATATTGTAGTGGAAATGGGAAAACAAAGCGACGACCGGACATTTTGCGCAATAGCAGAGATACTGTTTGAGGGCAACAGTTCGATAACTGTCAAAAAATTAGTCACTTTCCATACAGGACACAGTGATTGTGATAAAATATATAACTGGGGACTAAAATGGTCTGCCGGTAGTAAATAACTTCAAAATAATAAAAAAAGTATGTCAGTTAATTTAGAAAAAGGAGGACGTGCAACGCTTTCCCTCCCAAAATTTGTAATCGGGTTAGGCTGGGATGCCAACTCTTCAAGCACCGGTGTCGATTTCGACCTGGATGCTTCGGTATTTATTCTTGGAGAAAACAAAAAAGTATTATCCGATGAATACTTTGTTTTCTACAACAATCTGAAATCGCCCGACGGAGCGGTGGAACACACCGGTGATAATCTTACCGGCGATGGCGATGGCGACGACGAAAGCATTAATGTGGATTTGTCGAAAATCAACCCCGGTGTTGCGGAAATCTGCATTGTGATAACTATTCACAAAGCTGACGAACGCCATCAGAACTTCGGTCAGGTGCGTAATTCCTTTGTCAGGATTTACAATCCCGATACGAAAGAGGAAATTCTGAAATATGAATTGGAAGAAGATTTCTCTGTGGAAACCGCTGTTGAGTTCGGAAGAATTTACAAACGCAACGGCGAGTGGAAATTTGAAGCCGTTGGCGTAGGTCAAAA
>JAISRS010000547.1 GCA_031273485.1 Prevotellaceae bacterium | reverse complement strand
TGTGGGGATTACCGTAGTTACTGAGGTTGTTTTGTTGTTTAAATAAGGTAGAAATAAGGTTTTTGCACCTCGTAAAGAAACAACATTTTAAAACGTAAAGACGCAGTCAAATACACCCTTTTTGGTTCCGGCTTGTCCGGCTTAGGGTTTGAGAGGCGCACCACTGACAGTGGGTTTTATTTAAGGTCTTTAAAGACCTTACTACCCGCTAAAAACGCAGACCCACCTTGTTGCAAGCAGGTTTGCAAGCTGGAAGCCTGCTTTTAGCTCCGGCGTAGCGGGACGCTACGCCGAACCCCGCCCCGCCCCCGCTCGCGCGGGTTTGTAACCCGCGCGCCACGATATATCTAATAATCCCTTTATTTTACACGCACGGATTACAAATCCGCGCGAGCGCGAGGCGCACCACGCCGCTCGCGCGGGTTTGTAATCCGTGCGGCAGCCCCCCTAACAGGGTTTAAAATCCCTGTCAGGTGGCGCCTCTGCTAAGAGTAATAAGGTCTTTAAAGTTTTTAAACGAAAAGACACTCCATCGTTCATCGTTCAAGACGTTCATCGTTCAAGACGTTCATTTCAATAATTTCATCATGGCGTACATTTCATCTCGATAAGCGGCAGCTGCAATAAAATTCAGTTCTTTGGCGGCGGTGTCCATGCGTTTGCGCACTTCGTTGATTGCTTTTTTCAATGATTGTTTATCCATATATTTGGCTATTGGGTCGGCGGCGATATTGGTGTTCATTGATTCTACGTATGCGTCGGGTTCGGGTTTAACGATTTCGCCGGTTAATATCGAGCGATTGTTTTTGGTGACTTGCGTTGGAGTGATGCCATGCAGTTCATTATATTTCATTTGTTTGATACGTCGTCGTTCCGTTTCGGAAACGGTGCGCTGCATTGAAACCGTGATTTTGTCGGCATACATAATTACTTTGCCCTCAAGGTGACGGGCTGCTCTGCCGGAGGTTTGTGTGAGCGAACGTGTTGAACGCAAAAATCCTTCCTTATCGGCGTCAAGTATCGCAACCAGCGACACTTCGGGCAAATCCAAGCCTTCTCTTAACAGATTTATGCCTATCAGTACGTCAAATGTGCCTTTACGCAAATTTTCCATGATTTCTATCCGTTCTATCGTATCAATATCCGAATGTATGTAACGGCAGCGTATTCCCATATTCATGAAATATTTCTGGAGTTCTTCCGCCATGCGTTTGGTCAGGGTTGTGACCAGGATACGTTCGTCTTTTTTTGTCCGTATCGCTATTTCTTCAATTAAATCGTCTATTTGATTCACTGTAGGACGGATTTCAATCAACGGGTCGAGTAAACCTGTGGGGCGTATAAGTTGTTCTACAACTTCGCCTTCCGATTTTTCGAGTTCATAATCGGCAGGCGTGGCGCTCACAAAGAGGGTTTGTCCTATGATGGATTCAAATTCATCGAATTTCAGAGGTCTGTTGTCAATTGCTGCGGGCAGGCGAAATCCGTATTCCACCAGATTCTGTTTCCGCGAGCGGTCGCCGCCGTACATTGACCTGATTTGCGGAATGGTGACATGACTTTCGTCGATAAACGTCATAAAATCACTGGGGAAATAATCCAGCAGGCAGAATGGTCGGCTGCCGGCAGTACGTCCGTCGAAATATCGCGAGTAGTTTTCTATACCGGAACAGTAGCCCAACTCTTTTATCATTTCCAGATCGTATTCCACTCTTTGCTGAATCCTCTTTGCTTCAATCTCTTTGCCGTTTGCCGTAAAAAAATCGTGCTGATTGACCATGTCGTTCTGAATTTCCTTAATTGCCTGTTGCAGTCGTTCTTTCGGGGTTACAAATATGTTTGCCGGAAAAATACTTATTGTTTCCGGAGTGTCTAAGACGTTATACGAAAGAGGGTCGAACATTTCCAGTTTTTCTATTTCGTTTCCCCAGAAGATAACCCTGTAGGCATAATCGCTGTAGGCAAGATAAATATCAACGGTATCGCCTCTTACACGGAAAGTTCCCCGTTTAAATTCGACTTCGTTTCTTGTATAAAGAGCGTCTATCAGGGAGTATAGAAATTTGTCGCGGCTCACAATCTGTCCTACTGTGGCGCTGGTTGTATTTGCGTGAAAATCTTCGGGATTACCTATGCCGTACAGACATGAAACCGACGAAATCACAATAACATCTCTGCGCCCCGACAGGAGGGCGGAGGTGGTACTTAACCGCAGTTTTTCTATTTCTTCGTTTATCTGCAGATCCTTTTCGATATAGGTATCGGTGTGAGGGATATAGGCTTCCGGCTGATAATAATCGTAATATGATACAAAATATTCGATGGCGTTTTTCGGAAAGAAATTTTTAAATTCGCCGTACAACTGCGCCGCTAAAGTTTTATTGTGGCTCAGCACTAATGTCGGGCGATTTAATTGAGCTATAATATTTGCCATTGTAAACGTTTTTCCCGAACCCGTAACTCCCAACAGTGTGGAATATTGCCGTCCCGTTGCAAAATGTTCTACCAGCTGCTTTATTGCTTCAGGCTGATCGCCTGTGGGTTTATATGCTGATGTAAGTTGAAAATTCATTTTAAATTCTAAATGTTTTGATTGTAAAAGTATTAAAAAAATAAATTCGTCTTCCTGTTTTAACTGATTTTTGAGAATCTCTTTTTGGAATGAGATAATCTGTGCAGAAATCAAACTCCGAAAAACCGTACAAACTGCATCCGGTATTAATTTTAGAGGTTCCTTTTAACATACATATCGGATTTTTAGTCATAGCGCTGTTTCTTAATCTTTGAGTTTAGTGAGGTTATCGACTTCCAGACTGCGGTTATGTTCATTGACTTTGGTCAAAAATACACTAAGGATAAGTGTTGTAATGATAAGATCCAGAAGGATTCCCGTATTTATCAATATGGGCATTTCCGTGCCTGCGGCAATTGAAAAGAGGAATACCGCATTTTCGAGGACAAGAAATCCGACCATGTGTGAAAAAATGCGCTTGTGGGTTATTATCAGTAACAATCCGCAGAGCATGGAACTGATTGATATAATCAGGAACGAGGGCGTTATTGCAGGGTCTTTAAACATAAACGATATTCCTATGCTCACAAAGAAGGCGATCATGGTAAGTATCAATTGATAAAATATGGGTAATGCCGATTTGTGAACACGACTTACTCC
>JAISRS010000538.1 GCA_031273485.1 Prevotellaceae bacterium | reverse complement strand
AACTGTTTCCGATGATGAAAGAACAACTGCGAATAGCGGCTCTATGTCAAAAGATTGGGCTTGCCGTCGAATCCATCAAGGCATTGTTTGCAGGTAAAACACTGACAGCAAAGTCATTTCCTTTCTTTTCACCGGAACATAATCAAAAGTTCACGGCAGAGGATGTCAAACTGAAAATTGAAAAAGAGCCGGATAACCCGAACAAATCACGATTGAATCTCAACGGAATGAATATTTTAGAGTGGTTCAGAGAGAAATATCTGGAGGTTCAGAAACAATTTGGAGTTGACAGAAAGCTGGAAATGAATAAAAATAAGGGGATTAAAATGTAGTTGATAACTTTTTTGAGAATATCGCATGACAGTATATAAACTATTTGTATCTTTGCTGAAAATTGTCAAGAATATTTTTATCAGGATGAAAAGTTTAGGAGAAACATTAAGAGAACTACGGGAAAACAAGCAATTACCTTTGCGGGTAATAGCTGCATACCTTGATATTGACCCTGCTATAATGAGCAGAATAGAGCGAGGACAGCGAAAAGCATCGCGCGAACAAGTAATTAAACTTGCAGAATATTTTGATGTAAGTGAAGATGAATTAATCATTGCGTGGCTTTCCGATAAAGTCGTTTATGAATTGGCAGATGAACAATTGGGGATTGAAGCACTAAAGGTTGCAGAGGAAAAAGTGAAGTATAATAAAATATAAGAATTTGAGTTATGGACAAAAGTCAGATAAATAACATATTGCAGGTTTTGTCAAATATCGAAACATTGGATATTGATAAAATTCCCGAATCTGTTTTCAAAGACCAAGATATTACGACAACTAATGTTGGTACATACTTGGTGCTTGATTATATCGTTACCCTGAAACGAGTTATAAAACAATTTAAAGCGGAATTTTCGGACAATGGTAATTATCTGCCATTTCAATATAATTTTCAAAATGAGTTTGGATCAGGAACACTGCAAAGCGACTTACAAAATCTGCTGAATTTATTAAATCAGAAAAATCAAAATGGACTGATAAACTCGGTTACCTATTTAAATAAACTAATTTATTATCAAATTGCAAATGGATTTTGGGATAAATCTAAAATGAAAATCCACAAGGCAGATGATATTAAACTGAACGAATTAGGCGAAAAATTAAAGCTAACATCAGAACAATTATCTGTTAATCAAAATAATTTCAAAATACAAATAGATAATCTTAATTCAGAAAAAAAAAATCTGACTGCCTTTATCGTTCAAAAGCAACAAGAATTACAGCAAATTGCAAATAATCTGCAAACTTCAAATACTAATACAAATCAAATCAGCCAATTACTCAATACAAGTACAGCAACGAACGCTAAAATTGAAGCTTTGTTAAGTCAACAAACTCAAAATCTTGATACACAAAAGAAAAAAAGCGAAACACAAGATACATATTTTGATAAGAAAAAGGAAATATTTGGAATTATTGAAACCAGTTTGAACGAAAAAGTAAAAAAAATAGAATCTCAAATAGTCGAATTTGATAAAAAACTGCAATTTGTAGAGGATAAAAAATCGTTCTTCGAGGAAAGAAATATCTATTTGCAAAATCTTATTGGCAGAGAAGTTGGTGCTTCTTTATTTGAAACATTCAAACAGCGAAAAAATGAATTGGCAAAACCAATTAATAAATGGTTTTGGATTGTGATAGGAATGTCTGTTTTTACATTTGTTGCTATCTTAGCCATTTTTACTAATGGTTTTGGTTTGTGGGGTGAAATACTAAAAGATTTTACTACGGTACAATTAATTACAAATACAATAAAAACATTCCCGTTTTTCTTTTTGCTTTTTTACTCAATATCGCAATATAACAAAGAGCGTAATTTTCAAGAGGAATATGCTTTTAAATCGGCTGTTGCACTTACAATTAAAGCATACGCTGATATTATCAAAGCAGAAAATTTAAAAGACGAAATGATAATTTCCTCAATTTCATCTGTTTACAAATCTCCTTTGACGGAAAAATCAAGAAATCGTAAAGATAGCAATACTATTATGGAAACAGCCAAAGAATTAGTTGGTACAGCAATAGATGTTTGGAAAAAGAAATAAAAATTATTCATCAAAATGGAAACAAAAATAAAAAGCATAGATAGTTATACAAACCAAGTCATTCAGGGCGATTGTTTAGATGTGATGCCAAACTTGCCTAATAACTCCATTGATATGATTCTTTGCGATTTACCCTACGGCACAACGCAAAACAAATGGGATTCTGTTATTGATTTGCCAAAACTTTGGAAAGAATATACGCGCATCATTAAGGATGATGGTGTAATTGCCTTAACTTCACAAGGCTTATTTACCGCAAAATTGATAATGAGTAACGAGGAATGGTTTAAGTATAAAATTGTTTGGATAAAATCCAAATCAACTAATTTCCTCAATGCCAAGAAACAGCCATTGCGGAAGCATGAAGATATTTGTATCTTTTACAAGCAGCAACCAACGTATAACCCGCAAATGACGAACGGGGAGGCATACGACAAAGGATTTCGCAAAGACCAATATACAGGTAGTTATGGAGACTTCAAACCGCGCCACGTTAAAAGCAATGGGGAACGGTATCCGAACGATGTGGTTTGCTTTGCAGAACAGCCAATAGAGGATTTTGTCTATTTCAAAACAGCTGAATCTGAGGGGAAAGTTTATCATCCAACACAAAAGCCGGTCGAATTGGGAAGGTATTTGATTAGGACGTTTACCAATCCGGGCGATGTAGTATTGGACAATGCTTGTGGTAGCGGTAGTTTTTTACTTTCCGCGCTTTTGGAAGACAGACAATATATTGGTATAGAAAAGAATGAAGATGTTCTTTTGCATAAAGTGCAGCCAATCGACTACATTGAGGTTTGCAATGAAAGAATAACCGAAGTAAGGCAAAATGTTCGGATGCAAGTCATTCCAAATCCTGAAAGGAATTTATTCGGGGAATTATTTGAAAAAATGGGTGCTTTATGAATATAAAAAGGAACGAAAGAGATTGGGCAGGGCAATTAATCAGTTGGATTAAGTCCGCAATAGAGGGCGGGACAACCATTTTTGAAGATGCCACCAATGATACCGGAGTAAAAATGGAATCAGGAAGAACTAAATTTCCTGATATACTTTTATTTACCGATAAGATTTCCGGCATCATATTCAACGGGTGGGAGTTGAAATTTCCTGATACGGCTGTCGATGATGCGGTTATGCTCGAAAACGCTTTGGAAAAAGCTAAGAAGTTAAAATCTGACTCTTTTGTTACTTGGAATGGCACTCAAGCCGTTATTTGGAAAATCAATACAGACGATTACGCCATTGAATCGTTATCAAAAATCAAAGAATATCCCAAAGAGCGCACGATGATAACTCGTGATGACCTCGCCGACCCGATTAAGTTCGGACAAAATGAGCCACTTTTACGGCAACGTGCTATTGAATTGTTGCATGACCTTGGGCAATTATATCAGAACGGCGAGTTAAAGCCTGCCATAAATATCACGGGAAGCATTGTTGAAGCCGTTTATAAAGCATCCAATATTATTATTCCTCAATTTCAGGCAGCAATTATAGCAAGTAAAGGCAACAATGCGAGTTTTCGCAAAGAGTTCAATCAGTGGAAAATATATGAAAGTTCCACGCTGAAAATTTTAGCATCGTCTTCCCGTAGAGCCGAAAACGTTGTACCTGAACAGGTTTTAGCAAAATTCACTTTCTACAATCTTATTGGTAAAACCTTGTTCTATCTTACTTTGTGTGAAAATTTAAGCGGCGAATTAGATAACATAGACATAAAAGAAATTTCAAATATAAAGGCATCTTTGTTTTCACATTTCGATAAGGCGAAGGCTATAGATTATCAGGCAATATTCAAACCATATTTCACCGATGATATTGAATATTCCGAAGTTACAAATAATACTTTGTTTAGTCTGATACAAGTATTTACTGAATTTGATTTTAGGGTATT
>JAISRS010000442.1 GCA_031273485.1 Prevotellaceae bacterium | reverse complement strand
GAATGGAGTGGAGCAAATGCTTTGCCAGCATCCTGTCCGACATGTCGAACTGTTCGCACAGGGTTTCGTATGCCGCGAGCGTTTCCTGTTTCGTTTCCGCATCGCTTATCTCCGTGTATGCAGTAGAAAGGCGGCTCTTTGCCATATTTTTGGCGCTGATGTGTTTTGCCATTTTTTTCACAACAATTTGCTATCAATATTATACGGATTTCCCTTAAACAATTCAATCCATCGCGCCAAAACACAAAAATCGGAATTTTCATTCTGCTTAATTACTGAAAACAGGCGTTTTAATTCCGGATTATTTTTTACGGCTATGCCTTTTGTTTGCTTCATCAGATTGGGCAAATTGTCGGGTAAATTGTAATCAATCAAAGAAATTCCAATCCTTTCTGCATTTTTCAATATAAAATCTTCTGCCGCTTTACTGATTTTCACGATATAATGCGGCTTTTTATTGTGCTTATAAATTGCCAAATTTTCATTGTGTTTTTTTTAGCAGTTCAAAAGAATTAAACTGCGCAGGAACACATTTATCATCATCAATAATGCCAAAAGCCGCCTTATTTTTCAGCCGTTTATTCATTTCCGAAAACACATTGTTACATCCTTTTATATGTTTATAACCTCTTTTTGGAAAGGCAAGCGCTTCCACCAAAATGGTGTCAATATAACATTCGGGTAATATCAGCAAGTCCAAATCCATTTATAATAAATTTTCGAGGTTAAAAAACAAATCATCGCCATATTCGTATGCTAACTCCATTTCTTCGTCGGAAAGGCGTTTGGCAGTTGTTTGTTCGTTTTTAAAATCAAACAGATAAATGGAAGTTTCGCTCCGAACTTTCTCGTATTCCAAAAAAGCATTTACAACAATCGGACTGTGCGTAACAATGAAAAACTGGTTGCTTTCGGCATCAACAATATCGTTCATAATTGTTGCGATATATGGCGGGAAAGCGTGTGCTTCAGGCTCTTCAAACAGCAAAACGGAGTTTTTGTTGGAAGCAATGGCGGTTTTGTAGAAAATCATTCGTTGCAAGGTGTCGGCAATGGAAGAATAGGGCAACTGAACAATTTCATCGCGGTTTAATCTTCGTTGTACTTTCAGATGATTGCTTATTTTATCCAACACATATTCCAAGCCAAACTTAGCAAATTCCTGTTGCATCCACGCTTTCATTTCCACAACATTTGTATTGTGTGAAAGGGTGTCAATGATATTTTCACCAAAAGGAGGAAGTAAAAAAGAAGGTTTTAAATAAGACTGTAATTTTTCCCCCAAAGCAAAAGTATATTTTTTCACATCCCCCCATTTTTGCAGATGTAAAAACGAATTAAGGTTTTTTTCTACTTGCATGTCATTGGAAAATCGCATTTTCAATGAATCTCCTTCGCTTTTATTTCCTAAAATCAGAACATTGTCTTCATAGAAATTTGCAAACCCCAAATTTGTAAATACTTTACAAGAACCCAAATTTATATCATGAAAAAGTTCGTTTTGATTTTGTACCCTTATAAATTTATTCAAACTTTCCCCTTCCTGTAAAAATGGCACGGAAAACAGGCTCAACGCCTCCAAAACATTAGATTTTCCTACATTCGGATAGCCGATAAAAAGATTTATCCGCCTGCAATCTTCCAGTTCCAAATCGGCAATAGACTTGAAATTGTGAATGTTTACATACTTAATCAAGTTTTCCATATTATTATATTTCTAAAAATTTATGTTTATACCCAAACTCAATATTCTCATTCAAATGAACGCTTCGGTCTGCAAACTCGCTAATTTGCCGACTGTCGCCGTTGATAATGGTATGTATTGTTTTATTAATCATCCGAATTTTATTTTTGCAAAGTTACCGTTTTTCCTCAAACCCGCAAGTATTTTTGTCGTACACCCATCAACAGATATCAACCATGACCGAAAAAAAGGGAAAAAAGCCGGAATCACGACGTCTAATTTTCTGTTTGCAGAACAAAATAACAAAAAAATAACATGAAATTTCAAAATGTTTTTAATTATAAATTTCAAATATTCTATAGAGTAAAGATATGATATAAAGCGTTATATGGTAACAGTCGCAGACAAAAATCATATAGATATTTAAGTGATGTGAATAATTTGTTTTATAAATTTATGTGTTGGAATTATTTTTTTTGTACCTTTGCGACTTCAAATTTTAGACTAAAATTATAAAATAACTAAAATAAATGGCTACATTAGAAACACTAAGAAAGAAAGCAGGAGTATTTATTTCGGCAGTTATAGGGCTCGCATTACTCGCATTTATAATTAATGCAGACACTCTTACCACAGCAAGAGCTATATTTTCGTCGGATGACGACATGGGAAAAATAGACGGAAATACCGTAAGCCATGAAGAGTTCGATAATTTGTTGAACTATAATACCGAAATAGAAAAACTAACCTACAACCTGTTAACAAGGCAAGACCTCCCTATGACAGACGAAACAAACGAAAGGTTGAGAAACATCACTTGGCAGGAATTAATTTTTAAATACATATTCCACAAAGAATATGATAAAATCGGCTTGTCCGTTTCCGAAGCGGAATTAACGGACTTGACCTTGGGCGCAAATGTTTCTCCTCTGATTCAACAATATTTTACAAATCCCGAAACCGGAGATATTGACCGTGCTCTCATCTCCAATATCGTGCAAAATCTGGACGGCGACATAAAGGTGTTTTGGATTGATCTTGAACAAAAAATCAAAGAACAACAATTGTCGTCAAGATATTTGCAATTGGATTCAAAAAGCACATACGTCAATTCCTTAGAAGTTGAACATGCGCTGGAAAGCGAAAAAAATAATGTGGAATTTTCCTATATATTAAAAGATTATGCCTCTGTTGCCGATTCTTTGATAAGATACAAAGAATCCGATTTGAAAGATTATTATAACAAACATAAATTGGAATATAAGGAAACAAGATCAAGAGATGTTGAATTTGTCGCTTTCACCGTTACTCCCTCGCCCAACGATTATGAACGGGTGATGTATAAAATGGAAAATCTCCAAAAACAGCTGGATACAATCCCGACGGATAAAATGTCCATGTTTGTTAATATGAATTCGGATGTGCCTTTCGGTAAAACATATTATAAAAAAGGACAACTTCCGGCAGTGATAGATTCGGTGATATTCAACAAGAACGCCGGAGATGTGTTGCCCTACTATCAGGAAGGCGACAGTTACAGCGTGACGGGAATAGTGGAATTTAAAAACCTCCCGGATTCGGTTAAGGCTGAACATATATTATTGTCGCAGGCAGATTTCGGAAAAGCCGACAGTATCATGAATTTAATTAAATCGGGAGCTAATTTCGCCGAACTTGCCAATCAATTTTCAACCGATAAGGGAGCTGCAGGAGGCGATTTGGGATGGTTCGATTATGACAGAATGGTTAGCCCGTTCCGCGATTCGTGTTTCTTTAATCCTGTGGGAAAACTGATGCAGGTAGTTACAAATTACGGAGTACATATTGTTAGAATCACAGGCGCAAAGGATTATCATAATAAAGTGCTGCCTGCAACAATTAAGAAAAATATTCTTCCAAGCAAAGAAACATATCAGAACTATTTCGCTCAGGCTAACAAGATTGCAGCATTGAGCGAAGGTAATATCGAAAAATTCAGAGAAGCCTGCACAGCCGAAGGTTTACAGCTTCATAAAGAACAAAATGTCGCCTTGGACAGTAAATTCGTAGGGCAATTCAGAAACGCTTCCAATTTGATACACTGGATGTACAGAGCCGATGAAAAGGATGTGTCCGGAGTTCTGGAAATTGACAATAGAAGCACGTATATAGTTGCGGCGCTGACCAATATAAAGAATGCGGGAATCGCTCCTTTTGCAAAAGTAAGATCACAGATAATTCCCAAAATTGTTGCGGCAAAAAAAGCGGAATATTTAGTGTCGGAAATATCGAAAACAAAAGGCGACCTGACAAGTATAGACGAAGTTGCCGCAAAACTTAACAGCACGGTTACTTCCGTTTCTCCGGCAGTGAACTTTAGCAGTTCATTTATACCTACTCTGCGACTGCCCGAATATAAACTTCTGGGAGCCGTATATTCCGCTCCGGCTAATCGGTTATCGGAACCGCTGGCAGGCGAAAGCGGCGTATATCTGTTCACGGTAACAAATGTTACGGAAAATGTTCAGGCACAAACTCCGGAAGCAATAAAATCAAGACTGGAATCCTCGAACTATTACGGGAGTTATTCCGCTCTGATAGAAAAAGCAAATATAATTGACAACAGAGGTAAATTCTATTAAAATATTATAGTTTTTAAATACAAGTATCGTAAGTAAAATGTTAATGGGAAGACCCGTAGCCGTTGTGCCGCGGGTCTTTTTTAATTATGAATTTGTGGATAAAGAAAATGAGGCTGTCTAAAAAGCTCTCAAATGACGCAGATTATAAGGATTTTTGCAGATAAATAATATATTATCAAATAAATCATAATCTGCGAAAGTCCTTATCCTGTTTTTTAAACATCCTTTAAGGTTTTATCATTTCCTTCAGTAGCATCGAAAGTTTCCTTGCCCCGATTTCGTTCAGATGGTCGGCATCATAAAAATCTGTGTCTGTAAACATATCGCTGTCAAGCAAATTAATGTATCGACAATGGTCGTATTCTTTTGCCATAAGGCTGGCGGCTTCCACAGTTGAGGACAGTTGATGTGGGTCTAAATGTTGCCGGTAAGTTGCATAACAGGGTGTTGTAATCAACCAAATGTCGATATTTCGTTCGTTGCAAAACTCCACTATTGATCTTAGAATCTTGATATTTTTAGTAATAAATGTAAAATCTTCCGCCTTATGTCGTTCGGCAGAGGTTTTTCCGGTTGTTACAAGATCCTTGGAATCTTTGGAGTTATAGGCTTTTCCCCATCCAAACTCCGTACAGGGAAAATCAATGTCTATGTTTAGTGCGGCAAACAATATTTTTTTCAATTCTCTGTAAACCGATTGTATGTTTAATACCGCTATATTGTCGATAAGAGAGGCTTGGGGGACTTTTATGCCCCAGTAAACGGCGTATTGACTTTTGTTTTTATTTAAAGCATAATCGTTAAAAAGCGAAAAATAGGAAACAGGTAAAATAACGGTTTGCAGATGTTCAATGCGATGCTGATATTTTTTTATGATTTCAAAATCATAAAAAAGTGATTGTGACGAAGCTGCCGCATTGAATGTTTCATGTGAAAAATATGCGGGATCAATGCCGTAGTATGTATGAGAGCTTCCTAAAATCAGCATTTCCACTTTGTTTGAATTAGCGTCCATATACTGTCGTTTGTATGCAAATTCATTGGGAATTTGATACCTCAGCGATATTTCTATTACTGTTGCCAAAAGTATCACAGGCAGTATGAATAACAGTGTTTTTATGTAAAATTTTTTCATGACGATATTTTAAAATTGAAAGTAAATAAAATCTTGTCCCTGACCGGCAAACATAATTATCAGCATAGTGATGGCATGATACATCATCCAGCGGAACTGCCATTTCCATCCAAGTCCGATTTTTTCTATTGCGTATCGGTTTTTTCGTCCGAACCATTCCACAGCAATCAGGACAGCGGAAAACAGCATGGCTTTTTTCCCAATCAGCGGCGACGGTATTGACAGCAGCGAAGAGGAACACATCCCGGAGATATAGTCGAAAGCCTGTTGCAGGTTTTCAGCTCTGAAAATAATCCAGCCAATGGTTACAAGAGCAAAGGTTATTAGAATGGAAAACAGTTCTTTGACGGATGGCAACAGGCTGTTTGCGGCGACGGTGTCGATGTATTTCCGGTTGTTGCCCACGAGCAGCAACGGCAGAAAAAGCAGTGCATGGAAGGCTCCCCACACAACGAATGTCCAATTGGCTCCATGCCAGAAGCCGCTCACGAGAAAAATAACGAAAGTGTTGCGTATCTTTTGCAGTTTTGAACCGTGACTGCCGCCAAGCGGGATGTAGATATAGTCGCGAAACCAGGTGGTGAGCGAAATGTGCCAGCGACGCCAGAATTCGGCGATGTCGCGCGAGAAATACGGAAAGGCAAAATTGCGCATCAGATTGAACCCAAAGAGGCGCGCCGTGCCGATGGCAATGTCGGAATAGCCGGAGAAATCGCCATAGATTTGAAACGCAAAAAGCACAGCGCCAAGCGCAAGCATACTGCCCGAACAGTCGGTATATGTATCAAAAATCTGGTTGACTGTAATGGCGCAATTGTCGGCTACAACCATTTTCTTGAACAGTCCCCACAGGATTTGTCGCATTCCGTCCACCGCCTGCGCGTAATCGAAGCGTCGTTTAGCGCAAAATTGCGGCAGCAGATTGGTTGCCCGTTCAATGGGTCCGGCAACCAACTGCGGAAAAAAACTCACAAAGGCAAAAAAAGCTACGACATCCTTCGTGGGCGCTATTTTTTTACGGTAAACATCAATGGAGTAGCTCAGCGCCTGGAAAGTATAAAACGAAATGCCGACAGGCAGAATAATTTTCAAGGTCTGCACATTCAGCGGTTTTCCAAACAGGGTGAACGCTTCCACAAAGTTTTGAACAAAAAAGTTGTAGTATTTAAATACGCCCAACACCAGAAGATTAAGTACGATATTAGTTGCCGTTACGGTTATGGCTCGACGGCGGCAGTCTTTTTCGGCAACATCCCGTTTGTCGCGTATCTTTTTTATAAGCAAACCGCTTGTCCAACTACAGACAATGGTAAAGGTCATCAGCAGAAGGAAGCGCCAGTCCCACCACCCGTAAAACACATACGAAGCGCCTACAATAAACAGGTTTTGCAGACGTAAATTGTTTTTGAAAACAAACCAATAGAGCGCAAAAACTATCGGCAAAAACAATGCGAAATCAAAAGAATTAAAAAGCATTTTTATGTATAAATTATTTCACTCAGTCCTTGTCCCTAAGACTGACAGTTATTAATAATCCTTTGGTTTATACATAAAAAAACGTGGGACAATATCTCTATTTGCTTATCGAGGTCTTCAGATACCCATGCTACCAAATAATGAATAAAGCCCACGCAAAAGCGTGAGCGTTATCGCTTTATTCTTGGTAGTTTTTGAAATTTCTGAAGTTTCGACAAGCAAGACTAAAGTAACGCTTTTATGTAAACTGCCTAACCCTATTGTTGGGCAGTATGATGTTGTTTTCTACTATTTTATATTCATATTCCTTATATTATACGACTAAATTTTTGTTTATTTAAAATCGGGCGCAAAGGTATAAAAAAATTATTTATGCAGAAAAAAC
>JAISRS010000437.1 GCA_031273485.1 Prevotellaceae bacterium | reverse complement strand
TTTATGCCGTTTTTTGTTAAATACGAATATATTGCGTCAACTCTTAACTCCGACAGATAATAATTTCTTTTGCGGTTTGAATCAAAATCCACATAAGACGAAATGTATATATATAGCTTTTTTTCTCTTTTCAGGAAAGCTATCAGTTTGTTTAATTGTTTTTTAGACTGCGCGTCCAAAGATTGCTTTTCACCTTCGAAATTCAAATTACTGAAAATCTCAACCAACAAATTGAAGTCGCTATTTTTAAGATATACGGTGTAATTGCCATACGTGACGGTTTTTTTGAGATTAATCGGCGGGCATCCTCTCAAAGACGGCAGTCCGTAAGACGCCGGACAATTGTCGTATTGGTCGTGGATACCGTCGCCGTCCACGTCATATATCACAGTTAATTTAAACGTCGGTCTGTCGTATATTTCCAATTTCGGAGCGGGCGGCAAGGTGAAATGACTGATATGAAACAGACAACTTTTATCGTGCGGATACTGTTTCTTTTTGCCGAACAGAAAAGGGATTGTGAACCCTGTAGAGTGCGATGGCACAGAATAAAGCAATAGGATTATGCTACAAATAAATATTTTCAATTTTACGAGTTTTTTCAGTGATATGTTATTTACATTCATTATTTAGTCTTATTATATTTTTCACAGTTATCAACAATCAATTATTTCAATTATTGATTAGCGTTGGTTAATAAACTTTTTCTCCTCTTTTCATTTTTATAAGATTCACTCCTACAGCTTCTTTTTGTTCGGTATTATTTTCGGGAATCATGCTGTATGCTTTTTCCATATTGTCTATCGCCTCGTCTTTTTTTCCTAATTTATATAAGATATAAGCCTGCGTTTCAAAGACATCATACTTTTCGTTCGATAGTTGTTCTGCGGCTATGCTCCAGGCTAATGCGCGGTTAAGCATGGATTTCACGCTCAAAGTTTCCACAACGTATTGCGCCACATTTCGCAGCTTGCCGGCATACCAGACGTATGTGTGAGAGTAAGATAGCGGAGATGTGTATAATGATTTATTTCTGTGTGAAAATTTCTTTTCATCCTCCGCCTTTTTATGTTTAAATATGGCATCTGCGCAAGCGCGGGCATGGTCAGCCAATTTCAGCGGTTGATAAGTATGATAAAAATATCGCGTCATATATTCGTTGTAGATAATGTCCTGATTTTCGGAAGGCAGAAGTTTAATTTTCCAATTTATGATATGATTTAATGCGGATTCGTTTTGGGTTTTGCAAATTTTCAGGAAATTGTGATCCGCCGCTTTGTCGGTTAAACGGGAAAAACGCTCGTCGCTCAGTTTCAGTATATTTTTTATTGTTTCCTGATTTTGTTCCAAAAAATCACAAAAAGAACCCGGAATATTTATATTGTTTTGTTCCAGAAATAATAACAGAATTTCTTTCCTCAGCAATTCGTCAGTGGAAGCCGATAGTGCATAATTATCAATGATATCCCCATTATCCAAGCCCAAAAATGTACGTTTGCGGATATATTCGCAGATGGCGTTTTTGTCCATTTTATTATTTTGATAATCCAGGTCCATCTGAGCTATGGGATATTCTTCTTTCATGCTATAAGCCTGTTCCACATAATTTGCCATTTCCGTAAAGTTGTTGATTTGTTTTACCGGCAAAATCAGATTTCCGTTGGAATTAAGCAGAATAATACTCGGATACGTTCGCACTTTGTAGTTGTTAATAATTGCAATATCCGACGGATTTGAGGCATATAAGGATTTTTCGAGAAACCGGTTCGAGAAAGAATTAGAAAAAAAAACGGAGTCGTAAAAAGTGGCGACGTCCGTATCAAATACTTTTATTAATATACATTTGCCCTCATTTTTAGCCGAATAAAGCAAATCCCTCAATTCGGCAATGGGATTCGCTTTGAGAATACCGACCGAAAAGGCAAGCGTCGTTATTAATAATAAGTGTTTGATATAATTAAATTTTTTCATTCCCGCAATAAGAACAATGTTTCTTATATTCTTTGATTCATAAAATATTAATATCTGTTTCATATTAAATTGTTGTTAATAATTCAGACCGCAAAAGTACAGTATTAATCTGAAATTGAACAGTTAATAATTATTAGCAGAACTTATTTTATGTTAATTCATTATTTCCTTATGCGATTTAACGACTTAATAAGCAGCTCGTCTTTCAGTATGTTACGTATTGCCAAAATGCTTAGAATAAGCGAAATTACAGGGAATATCGAAGGCAATGAGAATATAAACGACGACGATTTGTTGATATATCCTATAATGTAGTATATTATGAATCCTTGCAATGCTACTAATATTATAGAATTGAATATATTAAATCGCATTTGCCTGATTCTTTTTTTATACATAAACATTGATATTGCAGGAATCAGGGCAGTTAAGGAGGTCAATATCGCTACTGTTCCCAAATCTTTAGTATAACAAATAATTTCCGCCTCATCGGCAATGTATTTTGCTATGTTCGACAATAACAGAATCGATTGCAGAACAACAATTAAAAATAAATAAAGAGTTTGTATCCGTTGTATCATTATTATAAAATTTTTGCAAAAGTATATCTTTTTCTTGAATTAATCAGAATTTACCGCAAAATTATCGAAAATCGGGTCATGAACAGTTAATCGGTTCACAAATTATCTTAATCCACGATTTTTTTTTTCTGCGAAGATAAAAATCTGCGTGCTATCTATCATTCATAATTCATAATTAAATCACTGTGCATATTTCCGTAAGTTTTTTTCTTGATTTTGTTCTTAATTCGGCATTGCGGTAACCTACGGTAATAATCAGCGGGATGCGTTTTGAGGATGGAATATTTAATAAACTTTTTACTTTCTTTTCATTAAACCAGCCAACCATACAGGTTCCAAGACCTAAGTCGGAGGCTTGCAGGCAGAAATGCGCGGCAACTATGCCTATATCAATCAGCGTATATTCTTTGCCTTGTAACACGCTTCCCACTTTTGAAGTGAGATTGGGTTTTTCCAACACCAACACAACAATTGAGGGCGCATCAACACAAAACTTATTCATTCCCAGACTGACGGCGCAATCGGCTACCTGAGCTTTCAACAATTCGTTTTTAACAATAATAAATTTCCATGGCTGAGCATTACATGCCGAGGGAGCAAGTCGTGCAGATTCAATACATTTCATCAACTTTTCGTCTTCAACCGCTCTGCTTGTATCGTACTTGCGATCGCTTTGTCGTTCTAAAACCAAATTTTCAAAATTCATAATATCAGTATTTTTAATAGTAAATAATATTTCTTTCCATAATCACTTCCGGGTAATTGTTGATAATTGAGACCTGTTGTGTCCAATTATTCAATTCGTCGTATTTATAGCGGTGTTTATGCGCTGCAACAAGTTCTCCGACACCGGTATATACAAAAAAATCAAACTCATTGCCAAATTCGTCGTATGTACATTTTGTGTATTGAATCAGTTCATTTTGATCGTTATAGAATTTGGAAACAATCATCCTTCCGTTGTCATCGTATTCTCCAGTCCATTTTTCAATCACATGCAACGAATCTGTCCGCACGGTTGAAGATACGGGTAATCCGTCTTTTAGACGAATTTCTTTTTCAAAATTCGAGCCTTCGTTATCGGTGTAAACAAGTTCGATAATTGTATTTTTATCAGGATATTCCCTTATCACGGATTCAAAAGGATGTTTTTCGCTGTCGTAGAAAATCCGTTCTGTTTCTCTGTTTTTTTTGTCGTACTTGAATATTTCCTTATAAAAAAAATTGTTTGATAAAAGTCCCTGCTTGCTTTGAAGCAGTTTATCCTGATATTCCAACACTTCTCTAAAATAAAAGCCTGAAGTCGAATCCGTCATTGTACATTCCGTGATATTTCCGTCATGGTTGAAATATACTTTTGTTTCGTAGGAAATAAAGATTTCGTCGTCGCCGTCGAGTTGAAAAAACGAAGTTTCGTTAGTCGTCCGCTCTCCACGCCTTATCGTATCTCCCGACATCTCAGGAAGAAAATATATTTCGGTGATGTTCTTAATATTACCCTTGAGGTTCAGCTTTTCATAATCGGTCTTTACCTTCACCTTATCCGAACACGAAACCAAACAAATCCACAACACAACTGCAATAATTCCAATTCTCGTCATAAACACAAATTTTGCGCAAAATTAATCAAATATCACTAATACACGAAT